>CADAIF010000147.1 GCA_902787905.1 uncultured Lachnospiraceae bacterium | reverse complement strand
ACCCGGCCCTTATTGGACGCGGCCCTGGGGAATCCGTCCCCGTAACCGATCGATACCGTGGCGATGACCGTGGGCCGCTTGCAGACAAAGGTGCTGCCGTAGCTGACCCCGGTGCCTGAGGGCACGGTTTTGACAAAGGTCACATGGCTGGTCAGGGACATGACCGGTTTAAGATCCAGCAGGGACTTGTCCACCTCTTCGGAAGGATAGAGTCCGTACAGGATAATGCCGGCCCTGACCATGTTCATTTTCATCTCAGGATAACGCATGATGGAGGCACTGTTGGCACAATGCCTTAAGGGAATCTGAAGTCCGCGTTTTTCAATCTCATCCAGCATCCACCGGAAAAGCTTTACCTGATTTTCCGTCACTTCGTCCGGCTCACAGTCTGCACAGGCCATATGGGTAAAGATGCCCTGGATCCTCAGATGCCTGCAAAGGGTATTGATCATGACGATACTCTCCACAGAACTCAGATTGACCTTGAAACCGATCCTGCTCATACCGGTATCGATTTTAAGATGAATATCCAGAACAGCATCCAGCTTCCTGGCCGCCGCCTCCAGATCCCGGGCCATTTCGTAGGTGAAGACCGCGGGCATGATATTATTGATGATCAGTTCCGGGTACTGCTCCTTTGAAACGTAACCCAGCAGAAGTACAGGTTTTGTAATGCCATGCCGTCTGAGTTCGATACCCTCCTCGACCGTGGCTACGGCGAAGCTGTCCGCCCCGAAACGGTCCAGGGCTTTGGCAATGGATACGGCACCATGGCCATAGGCATTGGTTTTGATCACACCCATCAATTTAGTTTTCTCACCAATGATGCTGCGGATCCCCTTCACATTATATTCAAGCGCGTCCAGTGAAATGACCGCGCCGGCTCTGTAAGCACGCTTCATAAGATTCCTCCGGAAAAAAGATGATTCCCGGCCTCACTGCACGCTTTCTTCTACACGCTTCATGAGGGCCGGAATGGCATCCGGCAGATCCGAAGAGAGCATCGCACGGGCCCCCTTCTCTTTCCTGGCCAGATCACCCAGCATGCCATGGATATAGACCCCCAGCCGCGCGGCTTCCTTCGCCGGCAGGCCCTGGGCGATCAGACCCGCGATCACACCGGTGAGCACATCACCGCTGCCGCCCACAGCCATGCCGTCATTACCGCTGCTGTTGACGTAGATCCGGTCCGTCCCGTCAAAAATACGGGTCCTGGCATCCTTCGAAATACATATTACACCCTTTTGCCGACAAAAATCTTCACAAACCTGTTCTATATTTTCCTTAAGGAATTGGATATTATCACCAGTCAGTCTGGAAAGCTCCTTCAGATGGGGCGTAATGATGACCTCGGCCGTGCACGCTTTCAGCCAGTCAGAATGTTCAGAAAGAATATTCAGCGCATCGGCATCCGCTATGACCGGTACCTTCGCTCCCCTCAGGACCTCACAGACCAGTTTCTCGGCGCCGGCGCTGCGGCCCAGCCCCGGACCCAGAACGATCACGGTGGCTGCCGCCATGGCATCCTTAAGAAGGGCAAGGTCAGGGGCCTCTTCATCATAGGTTTTCATCACCGCCTCCGGCAGCAGCTGCTGAAGGATCACCCGGTTGCACTCCGGTGTGAATAAGGTGACCAGACCGCTGCCCATCCTGTAGGCAGCCAGGCCCGAAAGATAAGCCGCCCCGGCCATATTTCTGCTTCCTGCAGCCACCAGAACATGGCCAAAGCTCCCCTTATGGCCGTCATGAGCTCTTTTCGGCAGCCGGCCCAGGTCAGCCTCCGTGTAGGTTTCATGCAGAGGACGCATTTCCCCGGCCACAGAAGGATCAAAACCGATTTCCTCACAGCGCAGATGACCCGCGTGATCAGCTCCCGGATACAGGACCATACCCAGCTTCAGATAGCCGAAGGTCACCGTACTGTCCGCCTTCACACAGGTCCCCATCACGGCACCTGTATCACTGTGAATACCGGAAGGGATATCCACCGCGCAGACCAGAGCACCGGCATCCCGGGCTGCGTTCACATCAGCGATCACATCCGCCAGATGTCCCGTCACCGGACGTGAAAGACCAATGCCGAAGATTGCGTCAATAAGGATATCCTCCGTCTTCAGGTCCGCCGCCTCCAGGCAGGGCACCCCAAGTCCCCGGGCAATCTTAAGCTGGCTGGCCGCGTCACCGGTCAGCCGCTCCGTTCCTGCCGCCATATAGACGCAGGCCCTGATCCCGCGCAGGAAAAGGATCCGGGCGGCCGCGATACCGTCGCCGCCATTATTGCCGCTGCCGCAGACCGCGCAGACCCTGGGATTTTTGATCCCGGCCTTTGAAGCCAGAACCATCACCTCATCCGCCACGGCACAGGCGGCCCGCTCCATCAGGACCATCGAGGGCACGCCAATACCTTCGATCGTCCGCCTGTCGATCTCCTTCGCCTGACTGCCAGTCACCAGATACATAGGCATCCTCCTTACGATAACGAAAAGCTGGCTGAAAACAATATCCTGTCCTCAGCCAGCCATCAAGCCAATTCAATATGATAAGACTATTCCTCCGGCTCTGCAGCCGCGTGTTTGTTCCTGTATTCATAGGAAAGGGTCATGAGGCTTTCATTCAGATGTACGTTCTTGACACAGACCTCATCCGAAACGATCAGGTCGATAGGCGCGAAATTCCAGATAGCACGAACGCCCCACTCATCCAGTTTGGCAGCAAGCTCCCTCGCGTTTTTCTTGGGAACCGTCAGCGTTGCCACATCCACATGGCACGACTTGACAAAAGCCTCCATTTCATCGACATTGCGGATTTCGATACCGCGGACAGCCAGGCCTTCCAGCCTTGGGTTCGCGTCAAAAATACCGATCACGCTGAAGCCGATCATTTCAAAATCATAATTGGCCAGGGCCTGTCCCAGGTTGCCTGCACCGATGATGATCATTGTCTGTTTCTTATCCAGACCCAGAATTTTGCCGATTTCCTGGTACAGATATTCTACATTATACCCGTAACCCTGCTGGCCGAAACCGCCGAAATTATTCAGATCCTGACGGATTTGAGAAGCTGTCACCTTCATCCTGATGCTCAGTTCCCGGGAAGAAATCCTGACGATCCCGTTTTCCAGAAGTTCGCCAAGATAACGATAATACCGGGGGAGCCGGCGGATCACCGCGGATGAGATTGTCTTTGATTGCATGATGTTCTCTCCTGTCTTATGGCTGTTGTCTGCAGCCATCTAATTGAAAGTCGACATGGGCAGACATCATCGACTCTCATTCATTATATCGAATTGTTATATTCCTGTCAATTATTGAATTGTTGAATCAAAACCCGGGCATTTTTTTCTTTTTTAGCCGTATCATTGCGAAAAAGCCTTTCACAGGCTATAATAGAAAGGACGTGCCACGTCTTTTTTCAAGGAGGAAAACGCATGATACTGAATTGTCACCAGGTAAGCCTCTCCTACGGGACGGATGTGATCCTGGACAACATCTCATTTCATATAGAAGAACACGAAAAGGCAGCCATCATCGGCCTGAACGGTGCCGGCAAGTCCACTCTGCTGAAGATCATCACCGGCGAGCTTTCCGCGGACCATGGCGATGTGACCCTCGCCCGGGGCTGCAGCATCGGCTATCTGGCCCAGCACCAGGACATCAGCTCGGACACTACCATCTACGATGAACTGATGAGTGTCAAGCAGGATCTTGTCAACATCTACCGGCGTCTGCGTGACATCGAACAGGAAATGAAGCATGCCGATGAGGAGACCCTCGCATCTTTATACAACACCTACGACCGGCTGAATCATGAATTTGAGGCCGGCAACGGCTATGCCCTGCAAAGTGAGGTCACCGGTGTCTTAAAGGGTCTGGGCTTTGCCGAAAGCGAATTCAAAACGCCTGTCAACGCCCTTTCCGGCGGCCAGAAGACCCGTGTCTGCCTGGGCCGTCTGCTCCTGACCAAACCGGATCTCATTCTCCTGGACGAGCCCACCAACCATCTGGATATGCAGGCCATCGCCTGGCTGGAAAACTTCCTGGTCAACTATCCCGGCGCCGTGATCATCGTCGCCCATGACCGCTATTTCCTGGACAAGGTGGTCACCAAGGTCGTTGAGATCGAGAATCATCAGGGCAGGGTTTACAAGGGCAATTACACGGCCTTTGCCGAGAAGAAGGCCCAGCTGCGGGAAGCCGCCCTGAAAGCCTGGATGAATCAGCAAAAAGAGATCCGCCATCAGGAGGAGGTCATCAGTAAGCTCCGTCAGTTCAACCGGGAAAAATCCATCAAACGGGCCGAAAGCCGGGAAAAGGCTCTGGAAAAGACGGTCCGTCTGGACAAGCCGCAGGAAGTCCGGGCTTATATGCATCTGTCCCTGACCCCGGATATCCAGAGTGGTAATGATGTCCTTTATGTGGAGAATCTCAGTAAGGCCTTCGGCTCTCACCGCCTCTTTGAAGGCATTCATATTGATATCAAGCGCGGGGAAAAGGTGGCTGTGATCGGCAGCAACGGCACCGGCAAGACCACTATTCTCAAGATCATCAACGGTCTGGTTCCCCCGGATACCGGCACCATCCGTTTCGGCAGTAATGTCCATGTGGGCTACTACGATCAGGAACAGCAGGTTCTGAACATGGACAAGACCATCTTCGACGAGATCTCGGATACCTGGCCGTCCATGACCCATACCCGTATCCGCAGCGTCCTGGCCGCCTTCCTCTTTACCGGAGATGATGTTTTCAAGTATATCCGGGATCTGAGCGGCGGCGAGCGGGCCCGTGTCTCTCTGGCCAAGCTGATGCTGTCGGACGCCAACCTGCTCATTTTAGATGA
>CADAIF010000146.1 GCA_902787905.1 uncultured Lachnospiraceae bacterium | reverse complement strand
TGTCGGGGTTAGCACCGGGCTTGTCAATCTTGTTGATGGCAAAGACCATGGGAACGCCGGCCGCCTGTGCATGGGCGATGGCTTCCTTGGTCTGGGGCATCACGGCGTCATCGGCCGCCACGATGATGATGGCAAGGTCTGTCATCTGGGCACCGCGGGCACGCATGGCGGTGAAGGCCTCGTGGCCCGGCGTATCCAGGAAGGTGATGTGGCGTCCGGAGGGGAGCGTCACATTGTAGGCGCCGATGTGCTGGGTGATACCGCCGGCCTCACCGGAGGTGACACTGGTCTTTCTGATGGCGTCAAGGATGGAGGTCTTACCATGGTCGACATGACCCATAACGCAGACGACCGGCGGACGAACAACCATATCTTCCTCGTTCTCCTCTTCCTCCTTGAGCATCTCCTCAATGACGTCCACGACTTCCTCATGCTCGCAGAGGATATCGTAATCCATGGCGATCTCCTCGGCCTCATCGTAAGTCAGATCGGAATTGACATTGACCATCTTGCCGGCCATGAAAAGCTTCTTGATGATCTGGTTGGCCGGGATTTTGATCATATCGGCAAAATCCTTGATGCTGATCATATCCGGCAGCTCGATGCTGGTGATCTTCTCCTCGACCTTTGCCGGCTTCGGAGCGGGTGCCGGCTTCTTGCGCTGCTGGTTCTTGTTGTGAACCGGCTGCTTGCTGTTCTTGCCGTTCCTGCCCTTGGCCTTATCATCGTAGAACTTCTCGTCGCGCTTGCTGTCGCGGTCTTTATTATTATAACTTCTTCTGTTCTCTCTGCTGGTATCCTTGGTCACGACGACATCCTTAGGCGCGTCGCTGAACCTGCCCTGGCCGGGTCTTCCCTGACCGGGTCTGCCCTGACCCTGACCGGGCCTGCCCTGGCCGTCTCTGCCTGCAGGCCTGCCCTGGCCGTCCCTGCCCGCAGGTCTGCCCTGGCTGTCTCTGCCGCCGGGTCTGCCCTGACCCTGACCATCTCTGTTATAAGGCCTGTTCTGGCCGTCCCTGCCGCCGGGTCTGCCCTGGCCGTCTCTGCCGCCGGGTCTTCCCTGACCCTGACCGTCTCTGTTATAGGGCCTGTTCTGGCCGTCCCTGCCCGCAGGTCTGCCCTGGCCCTGACCGTCTCTGCCCGCAGGTCTGCTCTGACCGTCACGCTGACCGCCGCGGGCAGCGCCGCCCTGAGCCGCGCCGGTGCCGGCTTCTTTGGCTCTCGTCTGGCCCTGGTCCGGAGCCTTTGCCTCCGTCCGGGCAGCCGCCTTCACCTCTTCAGTCTTTACTGCCGCCGCTGCCTCGGTCTTCACTTCCGCTTTGACCTCAGCCTTGCTTTCGGACTTCACCGGTGCTTCCTGGGCCGGCTTCACCTCAGCTGCGGCCTCTGCCTTCTTCTGCTCTGCGGCTGCCTGTGCGGCAGCTGCTGCCCCGGCCTCAGCCTTTACGGCCTGGTCGGCACGCTCAGTCTTCTGAGCAGTCTCCGGTCTTGCAGGACGCTTCGCCGGCGCTCCCTCGGACCTGCCGGGTCTACCGTCAAAGGAATAACCGCCCTCGCCGGCGAACATGGTAAAATTACCGTTGCTGTCAAGACCGCCGGAGAAGGACTCCCTGCGCCTGGGCTGAGCCGCCGCCTGACGGGGTCTTGCCGGAACGCCCTGCTGGGGACGCGCCGCCTGCTTTTTGGGATCCGCACCGCCTCTGGTGAAATAACTTCTGATCCTGTCTGCCTTCTCAGAAGACAGGAAACTCATATGACTTTCCACATCTATACCGTTTCTTTTAAGAGCATAGATGATATCTTTACTGCTTTTATTTAATTCCTTGGCCAATTCATATACTCTGATCTTGGACATAGGCTACCTCCGTTATCCTTCGAGATTCTTCTGTATCTCTTCTTCAACAAGTTTCTTTATCGTATTCGCGAAATTATCGTCAAGCACCGCCGCAGAGGCCCTGAAGCCTTTGCCTGTGAAGGCGCCTAACGCCTCCCTCGTCGCGTATATACACACAGGCACTTTATAATATGCGCACAGATCTGTAAATGAGGACCTGGTATTTTCGGAGGCGTCGCCGGCCACGATCACCAGCTTCGCCTTATGCTTTCTGACTGCGCTTTCCACAGAGAACTCCCCGCTGACCACCTTGCCGGCCCTGCAGGCAAGCCCCAGCATGCCTAAAGCTTTATCCGTCAATTTGCGCCATCTCCTCTTCCAGTCTGTCGTAAACCTCCTTCGGGATCCGCATCTTAAAGGACCTCTCCAGCCCCTTTCCCGTAATGGCCTTCTTCAGGCACTCCGCTGTGGGACAGATGTAGGCGCCGCGGCCGTTTTTCCTGCCGGTGGCATCTATTAAGATCTCGTCTTCGGGTGTTCTGATCACACGGATCAGATCCTTCTTGGGTTTCATTTCCCGGCAGCCGATACACTGCCTTAAAGGTATCTTTTTCATCATACCGCCTTTTTTAATAGCCGTAGGCCTGTGACTCACTTCTGATATCGATCTTGTAGCCTGTCAGACGGGCAGCCAGACGCGCGTTCTGACCGTCCTTGCCGATAGCCAGAGACAACTGATAATCGGGAACGATAATGGAGGCTGTCTTCTCTTCCTCATCCACATCCACGGAAACGACCCTGGCCGGGCTCAGCGCATTCTCGATCAGCACTGCCGGATCATCACTCCATTTGATGATATCGATCTTCTCACCCCTCAGCTCCTCGACCACCGCATTGACACGTTCGCCGTTGCGGCCGACACAGGCGCCTACCGGGTCGACATTGGGATCATTGGAACGGACCGCGATCTTGGACCTGGAACCCGGCTCTCTGGAGATGCTCATGATCTCAACGGTGCCGTCCGCCACCTCAGAGACTTCCATCTCGAAAAGGCGCTTGACCAGATCCTTATGGGTTCTGGAAATCGTGACCCTGGGACCCTTGCTGGTCATTTTGACCTCGACGACATAGAGCTTGATCATTTCAGTGGGAGCGAAATACTCGCCCGGCACCTGCTCCGCCTCGGTCAGGACCGCGTCCACCTTGCCCAGGTCGATGCTGATATTGCGGCCGTTGTAACGCTGGACAATACCTGTGACCAGCAGCTTTTCTCTTTCCTTAAAGTAATTGTAGGAGGACCTGCGCTCTTCCTCACGGATCTTCTGAACGACGGTCTGCTTGGCCTTCTGGGCGACGATACGGCCGAAGTTCTTTGTCTCGATCTCCACCGGAACGGTATCACCCAGCTGGTAACCGCCTTCCTTGACCTTGATGTCATTGATGCTGATCTCGGTGACGGGATCCTCTACTTCCTCGACGACCACCTTGTCCGCGAAGACCTTAAAGGCCGCTGTGTCACGGTTGAGCTGCACACGGATGTTGTCAGCCTTGCCGTACTCATTCTTGCACGCGAAGAGAAGGGATTCCTCGATGGCGTCCATCAGGATATCCTTACTGATACCCTTGGTCTTCTCGATCTCACCCAAAGTGGCGATAAGGGTAGGCTCATCTGCTTTTCTCTCTGATTTCATTTTTTCTGATTCCTCCTGCTATCCTAAAAGAAAAAGGCCAGACGGATCCGCGCGATGGCTGCGCGCTGCAGTGTCAGCTTTTCTCCGTCTTCCGTTTCGATCGTAACTGTGTCCTGATCATAAGATGCCAGGACGCCGACAAATTCTTTCTGTTTGTCGATGGCTTTGAAAAGTTTTATTTCAACATCCTTTCCGATGCTGCGGGCAAAGTCCTTCTCCTTCTTCAGGGGACGATCCAGACCCGGCGAGCTTACCTCCAGGACGTAATTCTCCGCAATGAAATCCTCCTGATCCAGGAGGTCGCTGAACCTGCGGCTGACCATTTCGCAGTCATTGATGGTAATGCCGCCTTCCTTGTCAATGTAGGCACGCAGAAACCATCCGCCGCCTTCTTTTACCCATTCCACATCCACCAGTTCGAAATGGTATTCATCGATGATGGGTGTCAGCAGGGCCTCTGCCCTGGCTTCATAGTCTTTTTTCGCCAAACGCCTCACTCCTGTTCATTTGCTTTGGCCTGTCACGGGGCCTTTCCCCGGAAAGAACCCATAACACGCACAAAGAGTGAGCTCTCGCTCACTCTCTGGAAAATTTCTATGCATCATTCGTATTGTACCACTTCAGCCGCAGCTTTGCAACACTATTTTTGGGCTTCCCCGAAAAATTCCGTCAGCCGGTTCTTCTTGTCCACCATCAGATTATACTGGAAAAAGGCATAATCCTTCAGGGTCTCTGAGAGGGCCTCATCCTGCCGGTCATAGAAAACGCCGTCGGCATCCATGGCACAGTTGGCCGTGATGACCGGGATCTCTTCCGCCTGCTTCATCAGAAAATACTGGAAACCCGTCAGGGGAAGGCCCGCCGCCTTTAAGAGCCGCTGCCCCAGGTAGTTGGCACTGGTCAGGTCGCCCTCCGATTCCTCAATATCATAATTGGCCCAGAGGACAAAGGGCACCATATACTGCATCTCCCGCCCCTCAATGGTGTCGTCACGGGTCTGGTTGACCGCGGCGGCGCAGTAATCCGCCGGCTGATGGTCGCCGAACATGAGGATCAGGGTCGGCTCTGCCTGCTGGCTGAAATAGCCGCACAGGTCGCGAAAGGCGTCGTCGGAGACACGGATCAGGGACAGATACTGCTCCGTGGCCGCCAGATATTTCCCCTTGCCGTCCACGATCTCGATGTCCGGTTCGAAGTTATCAAAGCGTTTGGTGTAGCTGCCGTGATTCTGCATGGTCACATCAAAAACAAAGAGACGGTCCTCCGGAGCCTTGTTTTCATAGCACTCGATGATCTTTTCATAGTCCCAGATACTCATAGACCCTGTTCCGGTTCCAGCCGGAAGCGTTATAAGGATGCATGGCCACAGAGGTGTAGCCCTGGGCGGACAGCTGGCCGGGCAAGGCCGGCAGGGCATCCTTCAGATACTGCTGATAGGCCACGCTGCCCACAGGCAGCCAGTATAAGGAGCTCCCGGTCAGGAACTCATACTCTGTGTTGGCCGTGTTGCCGCCCAGTACAGATGAATACATATAGCCCTTCTGGGTATTCTCACTGAGGCTGTCGATAAAGGGCATGACCTCCTTGTTGGTCTCATAGTCTCCCAGAACCCGCAGGTCCGAAAAGGCTTCATTCATGACCACGATGATATTGGGCCGGATCCCCTCATCCTCCGTCAGGGCATCCTCTCCGTCGCCCGACCTGACCGCATCTGCGGCCTGAGCCGCTGCCAGCGCAGCCTCCTCACTGTAACCCTCAGGCTTTTCAATATGCAGATACCTGGTATTGACAATAAAGCTGAGGAAAAGGCCGTTGTTTCTGTACATGACCTTGGGGGTAAAGAGGGTCTTGTCCATACTGAACCGGTCCGCGGCGTCATCCGTCTGCACATAGCGGCAGAAGGCAGCCAGCAGGCAGACCAGCAGCACAAGGGCGCCTGCCCGGTATTTTTTCTTTTTGGGACGGATCCTGATATCCACCTTCAGGGCCAGCGCTGCCGCCGCCATAAATAAGAGGATGACATTGCAGGCCCTGACCGTCAGGGTATAGGAAAAGTTTCCCGCCACAGACATGGCCACGCCGAAGGATCCCAGGTCCCAGGGCAGAATAGGTGCCGACCGGAACAGAATGACGAAGTAATTGGCCAGACCCGCCAGGGCGCAGACCAGGATCATCAGGCACATGGAAAGGGCCGGCCAGCCGGTCAGAGCCAGCAGGACTCCGAAAAATAGATAGTAAAGGATCAGGTTGGCCCAGACTGGCCCCGTCCACATCTGACTCAGCATATGGGTATAGCTTTCCGTCAGCATGAAAACGATGGCCGGAAAAGCCGCGGTAAAGATGATCTGCAAAGACTTTGGCAGAGCGTCCGCCGCCGCGGTGAAAAGGAGGGTGGCCGCGATCACGGCGGCCCCCAGCCAGAGCCAGGCCTTTTCATCCTCCAGTTTAGACAAGGTGTAAAACAGCACCGGCAGCATGATCACAGCAAAGAAACACGCGGCCTTCCAGTGCTTTTTTAAATGCATTTTTGCATCTCCTTCTTATCCTGCCCTGCGGCAGGTTGATGTCACAGCTTCAGGTCAAAAATAGAAAGCTGGTTGCTTTCGGGAAGATCGCCCAGAAGGCCCAGATCCCCCATCTCATCCAGGACAGAGTTGCTGACCTTGGCCCGCTGACGGATATCGTCCTTGGAAATAAAGGGCCCGTCCCCGGCCGCCGCGGCCAGAGCCTCCGCTGCCACGCCGCCCATACCGCCGATGACGGAGAAAGGCGGAAGCAGACGTCCTTCATCGATCTGGAACTTGATGGCGTCGGACCGGTAAAGGTCGATCCTTGAAAACTCAAAGCCCCGGGCGTAAAACTCCTGGACCACCTTCATATCCTTCAGCACATCCTTCTCCTTCTGCGTCGGTTTGCGGATGCCCTTGTACATACGGATATTCCGGTCGATCTCCTCCTTGCCCTGGCACATGAGCCGGTAGTCAAAGGAGGTGGCGCGGATGGTGAAGAAGGCCGCATAGTAGGCCAGAGGCATATGCACCTTGAACCAGGCGATACGCATACCCATCATAACATAGGCCACAGCGTGAGCCTTGGGGAACATGTACTTGATCTTTTTGCAGGACCAGATATACCAGTCCGGCACATCATGCTCCACCATAAGCTTTTCCCATTCCGGCGTCAGGCCCTTGCCCTTACGGACACTCTCCATGATCTTGAAGGACTGCTCGGACTCGATGCCCTTGCCGATCAGATAGATCATGATATCGTCACGGGTACAGATGGCCGTGGAAATGACCGCCTTCCCCTCCTTGATCAGGGTCTCGGCATTGCCCTTCCAGACATCGGTACCGTGGGCCAGACCGGCGATACGCACCAGGTCGGAAAAGGCCGTAGGCTTGGTATCCTTCAGCATCTGCATGGCGAACTCGGTACCGAACTCCGGCACGCCCAGAGATCCCAGCTCTGTGCCGCCGATATCCTCCGGCGTGATGCCCAGCGCGTCCAGACCCAGAAAGAGGGACAAAACCTCCGGATCATCCATGCGGATGGTCGTGGCGTCCATGCCTGTCAGGTCCTCCAGCATACGGATCATGGTCGGATCATCATGGCCGAGAATATCCAGCTTCAGCAGGTTATGGTCGATGGAATGATAATCGAAATGGGTCGTGATGATCCTGCTGGTCTGGTCATTGGCCGGATGCTGCACCGGGGTGAAGGTATGGATCTCCTCACCATGGGGCAGAACGATGATGCCGCCCGGATGCTGGCCGGTGGTCCTTCGCACGCCCACACAGCCCTCGGAGATCCTCTTGATCTCGCAGGACCGCTTCTGCTGGCCGTGCTCCTCATAATAATGCATGGCGTAGCCGTAGGCTGTCTTATCCGCCAGGGTACCTACCGTACCGGCCTTAAAGGTCTTGCCCTTACCGAAGATAACCTCGGTATAGGCATGGGCCTTACTCTGGTAATCACCGGAGAAGTTCAGGTCGATATCCGGCTCCTTGTTGCCCTTAAAGCCCAGGAAGGTCTCGAAGGGAATATCATGGCCCTCCTTATTCAGGGGCTGTCCGCAGACCGGACACACCTTATCCTCCATGTCGCAGCCGGACCGGCCGGAAAAGCTTTTGACATAGTCCGAATCAAAATCCACGTAATGGCAGTTGGGACAAAGGTAATGGGCCTGCAGCGAATTAACCTCCGTGATCCCGGCCATGTAGGCGACAAAGGAGGAACCGACGGAACCTCTGGAACCGACCAGATAGCCGTCCGCTACAGACTTCCACACCAGCTTCTGGGCAATGATATACATGACGGCGAAACCGTTGCCGATGATGGAATTCAGCTCCCTCTCCAGACGCTCGGTCACGATCTCCGGCAGATCATCGCCGTAAAGCTCGTGGGCACGTCTGTAACAGATATCCCTCAGGGTCTTATCCGAATCCTCAATGACCGGGGGACACTTGTCGGGCCGGACCGGACTGATATAATCGACCATATCCGCGATCAGATTGGTGTTGGTCACCACCACCTCTTCCGCCTTTTCAGGCCCCAGATACTGGAACTCAGCCAGCATCTCCTCCGTCGTGCGCAGGAACAGGGGCGGCTGCAGATCAGCGTCGGAAAAGCCCTTGTTGTGCATGATGATCCGGCGGTAGACCTCATCCTCCGGATTCAGGAAGTGGACATCGCAGGTGGCGCACACCGGCTTGTCAAACTCCTCGCCCAGCCGGACGATCTTCCGGTTCAGCTCCCGCAGATCCTCCTCATTAGTCACCTTGCTTTTGGGATCCCGGATCATAAAGGCATTATTGCCGATGGGCTGGATCTCCAGATAATCATAAAAACGGACGATCCTGGCGATCTCCTCGGCGGACCGTTCCTCGGTCACGGCCCTGAAAAGCTCGCCGGCCTCACAGGCCGAACCCAGGATCAGGCCTTCCCGGAATTCCTCCAGCTTACTTCTGGGGATTCTGGGAACCCTCTGGTAATAATCCAGATGGGACATGGAAATCAGCCTGTACAGATTGATCCTGCCAATCTCATTTTTGGCCAGAATGATGATGTGGAAGGCCCGCATCTTTTTAATGCCGGAAGCCGAGACATGGCTCATGGCATTGAGAGTGTCCACATCCCGGATCTCCTCCGCCGCAAATCTTTCCAGAAAACGGACGAAGATATCCGCCGTGGCGGCGGCGTCATCCACCGCCCTGTGGTGGTGCTGCAGGGTGCAGCCCATGGCCTCGGTCACCGTATCCAGCTTGTAATTCTTAAGATCCGGCAGAAAGCTTCTGGCGATGGTCATGGTATCCAGATAGGTATAGTCATAGGGAAGCCCTAAGACGGCACAGTTATGCCGGATAAAGCCGGTATCAAAGTCGGCGTTGTGAGCGACCAGCATGCAGCCCTCGCAAAAGG
>CADAIF010000145.1 GCA_902787905.1 uncultured Lachnospiraceae bacterium | reverse complement strand
TCGGTTTACATAACTTTTTCTCTTTTCGCATTTTAACCCCCCTGCACATATTTTTAACCCCCCTCAGGCTCCAAAGGGCAAAATTTTAACCCCCCTTGCGGGAGGCCAGGCCAGCTCTCAAATTGTATCAGTTTGCGCGTTTAGATATCCGTGAAGTGACGGAAGTTACGATAGCCGTGTGTGCGGGCATATTCTTCGAGCATTTCCTTCTGCGTTTTCATCCTTCGGTCTCTTGGTTCTGGATCTCTTTTCATGCAGCCAGTTTGCCATATCTTTGTAACAGCTGGCGATGACGCAGGGCTGGCCTTTGGTGTATGGACATTTCTCACATTTCTTTTCCTGGGCTGTCTTTACGAGCTCTGCAAGATAATAGCAGTTCTCTTTTCCCATGGAGCATCCGGTCTTACGGTTCTTCCAGAAGAAGCACTTTTTGCATTCACGAGGACGGGAAATATAATACCGGACCCCATCGATGATCATGGTTTTTTTTGCTGATTTTATTTGATACCTCCATTTTTTAATTGATTGAATAGAAAAAGCACATCCGATAACTGTCTATCTGCAGATGCGAATGTGCTATGTAAGGGAGGTGCAATAGAAAAATCGGGCATATGAATTGTTTTAAAAGCCAGAGTAAAAAAGAAATGGCCTGATTCTCAGCTGCATGCAAATAATTATCACAAACGAACAGGATGGATTTCATTTTAAATTCAGTGATCTTTAAACCTAACAACTTTTTTAGCAGGATTTTTTCTCTCGAAATGAAAATCGCGAGAACCGTTATTTTTCGGCTCTCGCGAAATCTAAGGACGTTCCCGAGGTGATTCGAACACCCGACCTACCGCTTAGGAGGCGGTCGCTCTATCCAGCTGAGCTACGGAAACATATTTAATTACTGGCAGGTGCTTTCTTAAACACCTGCCTAATTATCATACTCTTTTGTCCTGTAAAAGTCAAGCAGTCTCACAGGCCAGATTTGAACTTCTGCCATTTTAAGCCTTTTCAGCCCGGGAAAAAAGCATGGGATAAAGAGCCAGCAGGACAAAAAGGATCACCGCGTACCTCACCAGACGGACCAGAAGGGCCGCCATAGTGCCGGAAGCCAGAAAGTCCGATGAAAAAGGCAATTTAAGGACGGTATTCAGGATAAAATAACCCGCCCCTCCGCCAAGTATGCGAAGCAGACATCTGATGGGGCTGCGGGTATTCTCAAACCTGACGAAACGTTCCTCGAATGGCACCGCGGCCATGAAACCGATCAGCATGCCGAGGCCGGTAAAATAATCCTCGCTCCTGCAGTAAAGAAGTCCCGGCAGGCAGGTGATCAGGATGATCAGGTAAAAGAGCCACTGGCTTTTGATCAGCCGCTGCAGGGCCGGTACAATAAAGATGGCCAGAAGGCCCAGAAGCCAGCCCACCAGAACATCTGTCGGATAATGGGCACCCACCGTCACCCTGGAGATGCCTACCAGTAAGGGCAGGACAAAGGCCAGCACTGTGAGCAGACGCCGTTTTCCATAACGGGCGATTCCGCCGTAGGTTGCCGCTGCACAGGTGGAATGTCCGCTGGGGAAGGAGTAGCCCTGGGCTGCGATATCATAGATATCCGCCTCCGGCTCCACCACCCTCAGGATCTGTATATCCGGGTGATCAAAATAGGGACGCCGCCTCAGGAAGACATTTTTCAGCATGGGGTTCCAGACATTGGCCACAAGGAGGCCGAGGCCCACGTACTTCCCGAATTTCTTATCATAACACCAATAAAGAAAGCCCAGGATCACGATCAGCAGCAGTTGTTCTCCGAAAACCGACAGCTGAGAAACCGCGGTCAGCGCCGCGTCCCCCAGATGTCCCTGCAGCCAGACCATCAGCCGGACTTCCCAGTCAAAGCAGAAGGCATAGCCTTCAGCAGCCATTGTATCGCCTCCGTTCAAAAGACGTTTAATAATCCAGATGTCCCTGCAGCCAGATCACGCCTTTAAAACGGCGTCCTGCCTGAGGCTCACCCAGCAGATCCTCCGCATTCATGCACAGGTCAATGATCAGCTCGCCCACCTGGACCAGCATCTGGTACAGACGCTCGCCGGTCATCTGGTTAAAGACCTCCTCGCACTCTATGATATCTCCCAGAATGGAATACTGGTCACAGGCCAGTCCATAGGGCATAAAGGTGGACTCCACGATCGTCAGGATGTCCTCATGCCTCAGCCGCCTGGAGATCGTGCTGTAAAGGTCCATGTCCTCAAGGGTAAGATTCTCCATGGCCTCCTGGTCGCCCTCCCGGGCCGCCGCGATCATGCCGTTGCGGGCCGCCGTCTCCCGGCGCCTGCGGTTGATCTGGGCCTCACTGCGTGCCAGGGGCAGCAGCACCTTGCCGGAGATGGACAGGGCGGACAGATTGACGGGAACATGGCGCATATAGGTGGCCGGTTCCGGGCCATCGGAATAATCTGTCATATGATTCATATGAAAGATCAGCGAGACGCCCAGGCCTGTCACATCACATAGGCCGTTGTAATCCTCTCTCTCGGAAAGCTTTTCCAGAGAAAGGTCTTCTGTCAGCGAGACTACCCGTCCGTTATAATGCGGAAAATAGTATTCATACAGGAAAGTGCCGTGCTCATCGATCTCACCGCGCACGGTCAGACCGGCATTGCGAATAAAATCACGGCTCTTCTCGCCATAAGCGGCCCCGGCGCTGCCGGACGCGAAGTCCTGTTCGGGACTGCCCATGACCATGTTCAGGAGCCGCTGCATTTCACGGCGGCTCCTGATTCTGCTGAATCCGATCGCTCTCAGATAATCGTGCATTTTACCTCCACGAAGCTGTTACTTTTTGATGATCTCGAGACCGCCAAGATATTTGCGCAGTACCTCCGGCACAACGATGGAGCCGTCCGGCAGCTGGTTCTGCTCAACCAGAGCAGGCAGCACACGGGAGGTGGCCAGACCGGAACCGTTTAAGGTATGCATAAACTGGATGGAGCGGTCTGCTCTTCTGACACGCATATTGCCGCGGCGTGCCTGATAATCCCTGGCGTTGGAAACGGAGGAAACCTCCTTGTAACCGTTCATAGACGGGATGGAGATCTCGATATCGTAGGTTCTTGCCATGGAAGCGGAGCAGTCGCCTGCTGCCAGCTTCACTGTACGGAAATGGAAGCCCAGACCCCTGACCAGGTTCTCAGCCTTGGTCACCAGCTCTTCGAAAGCCTCATCGGACTTCTCAGGCAGGGTGTACTGGAACATTTCTACCTTATTAAACTGATGTCCGCGCACCATACCACGCTCATCGGCCCTGTAGGAACCGGCTTCACGCCTGAAGCAGGGTGTGTAGGAGAAGAACTTCTTCGGCAGGTCCGCCTCGGTGAGGATCTCATCCCTGTAAACAGATGCCAGCGCAGCCTCAGCTGTGGGCAGCATGTAATGGATACGGTCGTCAGTGGGATTGGCGATCTTGTAGACCTCATCCGCGAATTTCGGGAACTGGCCTGCGGTAAGACCGCACTGGTACTCCAGCATGTACGGCGGCATGATCATTTCATAACCGTCAGCCAGATGTGTTTCGATAAAGTAATTGAGCAGGGCCCACTCCAGCTGAGCGCCCAGACCCTTGTAGATCCAGAAACCGTTGCCGCCCAGCTTGACGCCGCGCTCGTAATCGATCAGGCCGAGGCCTGTGCAAAGATCCACATGATTCTTCGGCTCAAAATCAAAGGTTTTGGGCTCGCCGAAATAACGGAGCGGCTCATTGTTTTCCTTGCCGCCCGGCACCAGATCATCATCCGGCATGTTGGGCAGGCTGTACATGCAGTCCTGATACTCGGCGACAACTTCTCTCAGCTGACCGTCAAGACCGGCGATCTTTTCCTTGATCTCGCCCATTTCCTTAAAGATGGCGCTTGTATCCTGACCCGCCTTTTTCAGGGCCGGGATCTGTTTGCTGACCTTGTTCTGCTCAGCCTTGAGGGCCTCGGTCTGTCCCAGGAGCTCTCTGCGCTGCTTATCCAGTTCCAGGATGCGGTCAACGATTGCGTCACAATCTACTTCCTTTGCTTTCATTCCGGCTTTAACCTTGTCTGGATTCTCTCTGATCAGTTTAATATCCAGCATATTTTTCACCTTTCGTTCTCACAGTCCCCGTCCGGGACAGTTTTCTGCCCTTGATTATATCATTTCACATTAGCCTTTTCAATCCTTTATCTTCCGGTGGAACCAAAGCCGCCCCGGTCACTGTTTCCCAGGCTTTCCACCTCTTCAAAATGAATACGCGGCTGGTGCTCGATGATCCGGAACTGACAGAGCCTGTCATTGACATGAATCTGCGTGTCCCTGGTGGCATAGACCGGCATCTTCAGCACATCCCCGTCGCCGCAGTAGGATTCGTCCACCACGCCGATGCCGTTGCTCTGGATCAGACCGTAATTTCTGAAGGTTGAGCTCCGGGCGGCTGTGATCATTTCATAGCCCTCGGGAAGCTGCACAGAAACCCCAAGGTTGATCAGATAAAACTGGCCGGCCTTCAGGGTCACATCCTCTGCGGACCGCAGGTCGATCCAGTCGCTTTTGCCGTCCACATAGGTCAGCCTGTCGATTTTGTCACTGTGATATTTGATTCGTATCGTCTTATCCACCGTCACATCCTCCGTATCTTCCTTTATGCGGAAAAGCCGGATACCCTGGAAAGGTCCCGGCTTTTTCATGGGTCAGCGCTTAGTAATAAAGGATAACCGCCGTCCCCTCTTCAATATTTTCATAGATGACTCTGGCTGTCTCCGTAGGCAGATTTACACAGCCATGAGATCCTGAATAGGTGTAGATCTCGCCGCCGAAGGACCATCTCCAGCTGGCGTCATGAAGGCCCTGGCCGCCGTTAAAAGGCATCCAGTATTTGACAAAGGACTCGTAGTCC
>CADAIF010000144.1 GCA_902787905.1 uncultured Lachnospiraceae bacterium | reverse complement strand
AGGGTCTGCCGGTCGTTCCTGGCAAATCCCACATCCTTCCATTCATAAGGGCAGCCCTCCCTGTACTGCCAGCGAAAGGACAGATCCCCCCCAACGGCACCGACACGGAAGGTGACTGTCTCTCCTTCGCCCACGGACTGGTGCTCGGGATCCTCTGTGATTTTGGCCACGGCCCTGCGGGCCTCCAGGATCAGCTTCGTCTTGCTGTCATAGCTCACATAGCTGGCTTCATCCGGCATTTCATAAACTGTTGTCATGCCCGAAACATAGGTGCCCTTGGATCCGTTACGGACAGTATCCGCCAGGATGGGACAGCAGATTCCTGTCGCAGTCCAGGACCGTCAGATCCGGGTTGCCGGAGAGATCCAGCTCACTGATATTGTTGTCGCTGCATCTCAGCTCCTTCAGGGCCACGAAATACCGGATGCCCTCCAGTGAACGGATATACATCTGGGAGCAGTCGATTTCTGTCACCGCTTCCAGCTCATCCCGGCTCAGAATGGCGTCTCCGTCAGTGTCAAAGTTGTCGCTGACATACTGACGGAAGACCTGATCCGGAAAGTTTTTGTCGTTGATAGGTACCTGGTCAATTTCCGCCCGGGCACTGCCGGGAAGGAACAGCGCCGCTGCTGTCAGGGCCAGAAGAAAGCCTGTGCTTTTTATAATTCCTCTCATCTGTTAAACCTCCTGCGGAATATTACAGTAATGATAAAATATTATAGCACGATTCATATATCTTTTGTATCATTTGTATATTTTATCTTTACAAATGTGAGACTGGGATGTATAATATCATCATGTTTGTGAATAATGAGGTGGCAAAGACGTCATGTGTAAAAAGGTTTTCTTACACAGCGGCTTTGTCACCTTTTTTGCGGTCAGGAGGCAGAAGATGAAATATGTATTTGTAACCGGCGGCGTTGTTTCAGGTCTGGGCAAGGGCATCACAGCGGCTTCCCTGGGCCGGCTTCTCAAGGCCAGAGGTTTTTCCGTGACCATGCAGAAATTTGACCCCTATATCAACATCGATCCCGGCACCATGAACCCCATCCAGCACGGCGAGGTCTTCGTCACAGACGACGGCACCGAGACGGATCTGGATCTGGGCCATTACGAGCGTTTTATCGATGAGAGCCTGGACCATCATGCCAATGTCACCTCCGGCAAGGTCTACTGGTCGGTCCTGAACAAGGAGCGGCACGGGGATTACGGCGGCGGCACCGTCCAGGTCATCCCTCACATCACCAATGAGATCAAGTCCCGTTTCTACAGCTCTGACCGGCAGGAGGAGGATAAGATCGCCATCATCGAGGTAGGCGGCACCGTGGGTGATATTGAAAGCCAGCCCTTCCTTGAGGCCATCCGTCAGTTCCAGTGGGAGGTGGGCCATGAAAATGCCATCATGATCCATGTCACCCTGATCCCCTATCTGAAGGTTTCCGGCGAGCTGAAGACCAAGCCCACCCAGATGAGTGTCAAGCGGCTTCAGGAGATCGGTATCCAGCCGGATATCCTGGTCTGCCGGACCGAGTATCCGCTGACCGAGGACTTACGAGGTAAAATTGCCCTTTTCTGCAATGTCCCGGCCGGCAATGTCCTTCAGAACATGGATGTGCCCTATCTTTACGAGATTCCCCTGGTCATGGAAGAGGAGCATCTGGCGGAGCGGGTCCTTGACTGCCTGCACATGCACAGTCCTGCCCCGGACCTGACCGAATGGGAGCATATGGTGGACACCCAGCGTCATCCCGAGGGCAGGGTCAATATCGCCCTGGTGGGCAAGTATACCGCTCTTCACGATGCCTATCTTTCCGTGGTGGAGGCCCTGCGTCACGCCGGCTTTGCCTGCCACCGGGAGGTGGACATCCACTGGATCGAATCTGAAGATGTGACTGCAGCCTCGGTGGACGGGCTTCTTTCCGGCATGGACGGCCTGATCATCCCCGGCGGCTTCGGCGACCGCGGCATCGAGGGCATGATCATCGCGGCTGAGTACGCCCGCACCCACGCCCTGCCCTATCTGGGCATCTGCCTGGGCATGCAGATGGCCATCGTGGCTTTCGCCCGGCATGTCCTTGGCTTTGCTGACGCGGACAGCACAGAGTTCTCTCCCGCCACGTCCCACCCGGTCATTGACCTGATGCCTGAGCAGAAGACGGTGGAGGACCTGGGCGGCACCATGCGGCTGGGCGCCTACCCCTGCCGGCTGAAAGCAGGCACTATCGCCGCTGCCCTCTACGGCAGCGAGGAGATTTCCGAACGGCACAGGCATCGCTACGAGGTCAATAATGATTATCGGGAAGCTCTCTCTGAGGCCGGTATGGTCCTGTCCGGCGAGTCGCCAGACGGCCGGATCGTGGAAATGATCGAGCTTTCGGATCACCCCTACTATGTGGGCACTCAGGCCCACCCGGAGTTTAAGTCCAGGCCCAACAGGCCCCATCCACTCTTTATGGGCCTCATTCAGGCAGCGATCAGAAAACAGGGATAAAGCAAAAGCTCTCCCCTCCCAAAAAAAGGCTGCGGTACGTGCCGCAGCCTTTTTGCAATCATTCAATCATTTAAAATACATAGGTCTTCAGTCTCTCGAAGGCTTCCTTCACATAGGCCGTGGGCAGGGCCAGGTTGACGCGCAGGGCCCAGGGGCCGTGGAACATCCGGCCGTCCTGCAGAGCCACGCCCACATCCCAGCAGGCCTTCTCCAGCTCGTCCATGGTCTTTTCGTGCTTCTCGCACCAGGCCTGACAGTCCAGGAAAAGCATGTAGGTGCCCTCGGGCCGGGACAGGGACACGCCCTCAAAGCCTTCAATATAGCTGCAGGCCAGAGAGATGTTGTCACTGATGACCTGACACATCTGATCGGTCCAGGCCATGCCCTCCTCGGTGTAGGCCCCGATCAGGCCGTACATGGAGAGGACATTCATCTCATTGTAGTGAGACAGGGAAGACTCCTTAAGGACACGGTCCCTCAGCCGCTGATCATAGATGATATGATAGCTGCCCACCAGACCGGCCAGGTTGAAGGTCTTGGAGGGGGCGTAAAAGGCGGCCGTGTGATCGTGAAGGTAGGGGGTTGCCGACTGGGTCGGGATGTGATGATGCCCCGGCATGATAATGTCGGACCAGATCTCATCGGCCACCACGGTCACATCGTACTTCTCGCACAGGTCGGACAGCTTTTCAAGCTCCCACTGCTCCCAGACTCTGCCGCAGGGATTGTGGGGTGAGCAGAAGATCATGGCATGGATATGCCTGGCTTTGATCTTCTCTTCCATATCCGCAAAATCCATGCGCCAGGTACCGGATGCGTCCTGGACCAGGGCGCTGTGGACGATTCTGTAGCCGTTGTTGTTAAGGCTGCCGGTGAAGCCGATATAGGTGGGGCTGTGCACCAGCACATTGTCGCCGCGGGAGCAGAGGACGTTCAGGGTGCTGACGACGCCGCCAAGGACACCGTTCTCGTAGCCGATATGCTCGGGCAGAAGGCCCGTCACCCCGTTCCTGACCTCGTGCCAGCGGATGATCTCGTCAAAGTACTCCTGCCTGGGCTGAAAATAGCCGAAGGCCGGATGCTGCACTCTGCCGATCATGCTCTCCTGAATGCCGGGGAAGACCGGGAAGTTCATATCCGCCACCCACATAGGGATCAGGGAGAAGCCGTCCTTAGGGCCGTCCGGGGCGAACCCGCCGCCATTGCCGACCATATCTACGGCTATGGCATCTTTGCCGGCCCGGTCCGGCTTTGTGGTAAAATCGTAATTCATGATATTTTCCCCCTTAGCCGATCAGCGCTTCGGCCTCATCCAGGACTCTTGCAAACTTGTCCAGGGCGGCGTCGATGGCGGCCGGCTGAGACAGGTCTACGCCCGCGTGAGCCAGCTCATCCAGCGGATCCTGGCTGCAGCCCATGGAAAGGAACTCCAGATACTTCTTCACATTGCCCTCGGCCTTGCCGGCGTACTCGGCGCGGATGCCCTCGGACAGGGTCACTGCGGCCGAATAGGAGGTCGCGTACTTGTAGACATAGAAGGGCCTGTAAAAATGCGGGATACGGGCCCACTCGTAACGGATCTGATCGTCGATGACCATATCCGGACCGAAGTATTCCTCCACCAGCCTGCCGTAAAGGGCACACAGGGCCTGGGGCGTCAGGGCCTCGCCCCGCTCCTCCATGGCGTGGGCTTCCTTCTCAAACTCAGCGAACATGGTCTGACGGAAGACGGTGCCCTTGAAATTCTCCAGATACTGGTTCAGCAGGGCCAGACGCTCTTCCTTGTCGGACACGGTCTCCAAAAGATGCTCGATCAGCAGGTTCTCGTTGACCGTGGAGGCCACCTCCGCCACGAAGATGGTGTAGTCGGCGTACTGGGCCGGCTGATGGCGGCGTGAGAACCAGCTGTGCATGGAATGGCCCATCTCATGGACCAGGGTGGACACACTGTCCAGAGAACCGGTGAAGTTCATCATGATGTAAGGATCGGACAGGTAGCAGCCGCCTGAATAGGCGCCGCCGCGTTTGCCCTTGTTGGGGAAGACATCGACCCAGCCTTCCTTCAGGCCCTGACGGACCGTCTCCACATACTGACTGCCCAGAGGCTTCACGGCCTCCAGCAGCATCTGCTGTGCCTGCTCATAGCTGTAGCGCTTACTGCCGGAGCTGACCAGAGGCGCATAGATGTCATAGAAATGCAGCTGGTCCACGCCCAGCATCCTCCTGCGAAGGCGCACATAGCGGTACATGTCCGGCATGTGGCGGCGGACAGAGGCGATCAGGTTGTCATAGACACTGACCGGCACCCGCTCCCTGGCCGAAGCCATGGCTCTGGAACTGTCATAATGCCGCAGACGGGCGGTCACGGTTTCCCGCTTGACGTTGGCGCTGTAGGCGTCGGCGAAGGTATTGATATGGCCCTTAAAGCCCTTGTAATAATTCT
>CADAIF010000143.1 GCA_902787905.1 uncultured Lachnospiraceae bacterium | reverse complement strand
TGGTGATTGGCCACTCTGCCCACAATGTCACGGACGATCGCGGTGGCCTCCTCGTATTCATTGGGGTAAACCTGCAGGGCAATGCGGTCTCCTACCTCATTTTCAGTCCACAGGGTTTTGGCCTTACGGCCCTCATTGTGGCGGATCACGCCATTGGCCGCGTCCAGGATATTCTTTGTGGACCGATAGTTCTGCTCCAGGCGGATCACCTTCGCGTCCGGGTAGGTCTTCTCAAAATCCAGAATATTGTGGATGTTAGCGCCGCGAAACTTATAGATGGACTGGTCGTCATCACCGACCACGCACAGGTTGCGATATTTGCCTGCCAGAAGGCTGACCAGCCTGAACTGGACAGTGTTGGTATCCTGATATTCATCCACCATGATATAGCGGAAGCGGTTCTGGTAGTATTCCAGGACCTCAGGATCCTTTTCCAGAAGCTCTACGGTTTTGCAGAGAAGATCGTCAAAATCCAGGGCATTATTGGCCTTCAGACGTTTCTGGTACTCTGTGTAGACCTGGCCGATCCTCTGGGCCGCATAATCCCCCTGGCTGTTTTTCAGATAGGCCTCCGGAGAGATCATTTCATCCTTGGCTGAGGAAATAGCGGAAAGCAGGGTCCGCTCCTTGTAGATTTTGGTGTCGATCTTTAAGAGCTTACAGACCTCCCGCACCACGGTCTTCTGATCATCCTGGTCATAGATTGAAAAGCTCCGGTCATAGCCCAGACGGTCAATAAAACGCCTCAGGATACGGACACAGCTGGAATGGAAGGTGCTGACCCAGACGTCCTCGGAACCGAAATCCACGATCTGGTCCACACGTTCCCGCATTTCCGCAGCTGCTTTATTGGTAAAGGTGATGGCCATGATGTTCCAGGGATTGACGCCGCACTGATCGATCAGATAAGCGACCCTGTGGGTCAGGACCCTGGTCTTGCCTGAGCCTGCCCCTGCAAGAATAAGAAGCGGTCCCTCTGTATGATAGACCGCTTCCTGTTGAACTTTATTCAGTGTTTCGTATATACTCACGCATACCTCCGCGTTTTAAGAACAGATCTTCATCGATACCCGGCCATTATACCATAAACCGGTACATACGGCAAGGCAGGACCTTTAATAGGCCATCACGATGCCGCCGTCCCCGGCATAGAGGCTGCCGACGCCCGATGTATCCACAACCACAATACTCTTAAAGGGATAGCGGGCCGCGATCTGAGCCTTTACCCAGGCCGCCCTTTCCGCACAGTTGCAGTGAGAGATGGCCAGCCGCTTCAGCTCCGGATGAATGGCGGTCTTGCCCACATGATCGATCATTTTGACCAGACCCTTTTTGATCCCGCGGCCCATCCCCACCTTCTGGATGTTTCCCTCGGGCGTGGAGCTCATCACCGGCTTAATATTCAGAGCGTTCACCAGAACGGACTCCAGATGGGTCAGGCGGCCGTTTTTGCGAAGATGCTCCAGGCTTTCCAGAACAAAGAGGGTGGTCTGCTCACTGATGTATTTTTCCACGGTCTCCACGGTTTCCTTAAAACTCATCCCTGCCTCCAAGCAGTCCCTGAGGCACATGAGGATCAGTGTTTGTCCACAGCAGGCGGACCGGCTGTTAAAGACATAGATTTTTTTATCCGGCCGCTGCTTCTGAAGCTCCCTGGCCCCAAGCATGGCGCTGTTGTAAGAACCGCTCAGCTCCGCGGACAAGGTGATCCCGAAGGCGTCCTCATCGTCATCCCCGAAGGCTTCCATAAAGGCATGGGGCGAAGGGCAGGCCGATGACGGCCCCACCGGGCTTTTGGCCACCCTGTCCAGGAAATCCTTCTGGTCAAATGTTTCATCATCTATAATCTGATGCTCTCCCACGATCAGAGTCAGCGGGACACGGCATATCCTGGAATCCTCCTTCATTTCAGGAAGCAGGTCTGTACAGCTGTCGACGGCAATATGGTAACTCATGGAATCCTCCTGTCAGTGCCTATTTTGACGCAAAAGGTATGATTTATATATCTTATGATAGGTTTTTCAATAACTTGTTACTGGTTATGGAATAATTTTATCATTATTTGCGACAAATAGCAAGACTTTTGTTAGTTTTCTGCCCGGGCTTTTGCTTCTTTCCAATCTGTGATAAGATGTAAGAGCTGTATATTTTAAAGAAAAGGATGGATATAGATATGACGAAAGATACAGAACGACTCTTTGCCTTTACATCTGCAGGCACATCGGCCTTCCATACGGTGGCCCACGCTGCAGGCTGTCTGGAGGCTGCCGGTTTTAAAGAGCTGTCCATGCAGGAGGACTGGCAGCTGAAAGAAGGCGGCGCTTACTTTGTGCAGCCCTTTGCCACGACCCTCTATGCCTTTACCGTCGGCAAGGAGCTCTCCCTCTCAAACGGGATCCACATCGCCGGGGCCCATACGGATTTTCCGGCCATTAAACTGAAACCGAATCCGGAGCTTCTGCGCCACGGCTGCCTGCAGCTGAACACAGAGGTTTACGGCGGTCCTATCCTGAATACCTTCTTTGACCGCAGTCTGTCCCTGGCCGGCAGGGTCGTCACCCGCGGCGAGACCTATGACAAACCGGTCAGCCATCTGGTGGACTTTAAGCGGCCTATCATCTGCCTGCCCAATCTGGCTATTCATATGAACCGGAGCGTCAATGAGAAGGGCGCCCCCATCAATAATCAGAAACATCTGCTGCCCATCCTGGCCACGACCCTGGAGAAGAAGTTAAAGGGATCCTGGTTCAAGGATGTGCTGGCGAAGGAGATCGGCGTCCCGGCGGAAGATATCCTTGACTTTGACCTTTGCCTTTACAACATGGACCAGCCCAGGCTCTGCGGCCTGAAGGAGGAATTTGTCCTCTCTCCCAGGCTGGACGACCTGACCTGTGTCAGCGCCATGCTGCATGGCCTGATCGACGCCGGTACAGATACTGACCGGATCAACCTGGTGTGTCTGGTGGACAATGAGGAGATCGGCAGCCTGTCCAAACAGGGCGCAGACAGCAGCCTGCCCGGCACTGTGATCAGGAAGATCTGGAAGGCCTTCGGCAAGGATGCCACCCAGTGTATGTCCGATCTGACCGGCGGCATGATGCTCTCGGCGGATGTGGCCCACGCCTACCATCCCAACTACCCGGATCTGCAGGATATCACGAATTATCCCGTCATGGGCAGGGGCTTCTGCATAAAGACGGCCGGCAATCAGTCCTACGCCTGGGACAGTGAAATGACCGCTTCCCTGATCGATCTGTGCCAGAGGCATCATATCCCCTTCCAGCGGTTCGTCAAGAATTCCAATGTCAAGGGCGGCGGCACCATCGGGTCCATCATTTCCTCCCATCTGCCCATGCGTACAGCAGATATCGGCGTCGGCATTCTGGCCATGCACTCTTCCTGTGAGATGATGGGGGCAGCCGATCAGGATGCGCTCAGCGATCTGGCCAGGGCTTTCTTCCGCTAAACCCGGCTTATAAAACTGAAAAAAGGCATTGTCCAAGGTCTGTTATGACCTGAGACAATGCCTCTTTTATTTATCTGTTTCTATCCATTATTTTGTCAGAAGCTCAAGGATCTGATTACTTCTGCTGATGAACTTTGTCATCGCCTCAGCACTTAAGGGCGCCAGGCTGATGTAAGCCAGATCGTAGATCTGCTGGCAGAAAAGGTCCACATGCTCACTTTCCGGATTCGCCAGCACATATTTTACCAGATCGTTGTTGGCATTCAGAACCAGGGTCTGACCCTCGGCACCGGCGGTCTGGGGCATGTTCATGCCGTACATCTTCATCATATCCTGCATTCTGCGGACATCCTCGGACAGGGTGATCACTGCAGATACACCGTTATCCTTTAGTTTCTCCACCTTCACGTCGAGAGCCTCCAGGGACAGGGCTTTCTTAAAGATATCCGCCAGCTTCTCCTGCTGCTCGTCCAGGCTCTTTCTGGTCTCATCATCCGCGGTTTCCTTGAAGATATCCGCCAGCTCAGCATCGATACGTCTGAAATGAACGCCCTCATGCTCAGCCTCGATCCGCTGGATGAAGGGCTGATCGATGGTATGGATCAGGATGAAGGCATCCAGGCCCTGACTCTTGAACATGTTGATGTACTGGGACTGCTGCTGCTCATCGGTCACATAGAAGACCTGATTTTCATGCTTCTCCTTGGCGGCCTCCAGGTACTCGCTGAGGGAGATGTACTTGCCCTCCAGGTTCTTATAGATGATGAAGTCCTTCATTTTCTCAGCGAACTTCTCATCCTTAATGCAGCCGTATTTGATGAAGGGATTGATATCATCCCAGTATTTCTCGTAATTCTCACGGTCGGTCTTGTACATGCCGGAAAGCTTGTCCGCCACCTTCTTGGTGATGTAATCAGAGATCTTCCTGACAAAGCCGTCATTCTGCAGGGCTGACCTGGAAACGTTCAGCGGCAGGTCCGGACAGTCGATGACACCCTTCAGCAGCATCAGGAATTCCGGAATGACCTCCTTGATATTATCAGCGATGAAGACCTGGTTATTGTACAGCTTGATGACGCCGTCCAGGGACTCATACTCGGAATTGATCCTCGGGAAGTAAAGGATACCCTTGAGATTGAAGGGATAATCCATGTTCAGATGGATCCAGAACAGGGGCTCCTTGTAATCATGGAAAACCTTACGGAAGAAGTCCTTGTAATCCTCATCACTGCAGTCATTGGGATGCCTGGTCCACAGGGGATGCGGATCATTAATCAGCTCCGGACGCTTATTGATCTTGTAGCGCTCCTTGCGGGGTGTGACAACGACTGTCTCCTTCTCACCGTTCTCATTCTCACGCTCTTCTGTTTTCTCCTCATCAACGATCGTCTCGACGATCACATCATCCTCAAGCAGATCTTCCTTCTCCACAGTCTGGTATTCCTGCTCGCCGCCTGCCTTGACCAGATAGATCTCCACCGGCATGAAGGAACAGTACTTATTCAGAACCTCCTTGGCACGGTA
>CADAIF010000142.1 GCA_902787905.1 uncultured Lachnospiraceae bacterium | reverse complement strand
ATCCGGTTGATCTTCTTCAGCTCCTCCATGAGATTTTTTTTTTTATGTAGCCTGCCGGCCGTGTCGCACAGAAGGATATCCGCCTTCCTGGCTTTGGCGGCATTGATCGCGTCAAAGATGACGGAGGCCGGGTCGGAGCCTTCCTGACCGGAGATGATATCCACGCCTGCCCGGTCGGCCCACTCGGTCAGCTGTTCAATGGCTGCCGCCCTGAAGGTATCCGCCGCCGCGATAATGACTTTTTTGCCGGCCTTCTTGTACTGGCCTGCCAGCTTGCCGATGGTCGTGGTCTTGCCCACACCGTTGACACCGATGACAAGGACGACACTGGTCTTGTTTTCGAATTCATAAGCGTCCGTCTCCACCTGCATCTGATCCTTGATGGTGTCGATCAGAAGCTGTCTGCAGTCCTCCGGCTTTTTGACATGCTTTTCTTTGACCTTGATCTTCAGGTCGTCAATGATATTTTCAGTCGTGGCCACGCCCAGATCGGCCATGACCAGCACCTCTTCAAGCTCCTCATAAAAATCATCGTCGATGCTGGAGAAGCCTGAAAAAACTGCGTCAAATCCGGACATGATCGATGACCTGGTCTTGGTCAGGCCTGAGACCAGACGGGAGAAAAAACCTTTCTTTTCTTCTGACATCTTTAAATGCTCCTTTACTTTGAAAGCTTATCCTCGATCAGGTTGACGGAGACCAGTGTGGAGACGCCCTTCTCCTGCATGGTGATGCCGTAGAGAACATCGGCCGCCTTCATGGTGCCGCGCCTGTGCGTGATGACGATAAACTGGGTATCTTTTGTCAGGTTGTGCAGATATTCCGCGTAGCGGACGACATTGGCGTCATCCAGGGCCGCCTCGATCTCATCCAGCAGACAGAAGGGCGATGGCTTCAGGCTCTGGATGGCAAAAAGCAGGGCGATGGCTGTAAGCGCCTTCTCACCACCGGATAACTGCATCATATTCTGCAGCTTTTTGCCCGGCGGCTGGGCCGTGATGATGATACCGGTCTCCAGAAGATCGTCCGGATCCGATAAGGTCAGGGTACCTGCGCCGCCGCCGAAGAGTTTCTTGAAGATCCTGTCGAATTCATCCCGGATCTGGCCGAATTTCTCGGCGAACTGCTTACGCATGGACCTGTTCAGAGAATCGATAATGCCGGTCAGCTTCTCTTCCGCCGCCACAACATCGTCGTACTGGGTCTTCATGGTCTCGTAACGCGAGGAAATCTCCTTATACTGCTCAATGGCATTGACATTGACATTGCCCAGAGACCGGATCTGACTCTTAAGTTCATTGATCTTCTTCTTCATCTGACCGGCGGATAAGGCCAGGATCTCCTCATTCTCCCACTCTTTGGCACTCTGGTAGGTCAGATGATACTCCTCCCACATATAAGTGCTGAGTGATGCCCTGTTTTCAGAGATCTTGTCACGCTGCGCCTTCAGACGGTACTCCTCTTTATCCAGATCACTGAGCAGCCGGGTGATCTCCTCCCGACGGTCAAAGAAGGTCTTATGCTCTGAAGCGTGACGGTTTCTTTCCTCATTGACAGCGGCCAGCTCGGCCTTCAGCTCTTCCGCCTTCAGTCTGGCCGCCTCGCCTTCCTGGGCGTTATCATCCAGGGCCTTCAGGACCTTCGCCTCTTCCTCTGCGGAATCGGCCATTTCCTGCCGGGTCCGCTCCGCCTGATCCTTCAGGGAGATCCGCTCGGCCTTCAGCGCCTCTGTTTTTTCCTGATTGAAGCTGATCTGCTGCAGAATATTGGAAAAAGCGACACGCAGATCGGCTGTCCTGCCATTCAGGTCATGCTCGGATTCAGTCATCACCGACAGGCTGGCGGAAACCGTCTCCAGCGCCTTTTCTGTCTCCTTACGTTTTTCGGATAAGGCGCCGATCTCTTCCGCGGTCTCCTTTTTCAGCTGGTCGATCTCAGAGATCTGAGTCTTTAATTCAAGGATCTCCGTATCCATGTCTTCCAGAGACCTGCGGTGGGTTTCCTTGCTGTCACGGACCTGTTTCATACGCAGACGGACCGTGTTCTCGCGCAGCTCCAGATCCGTCAGGTTTTTCCTGAATGTCTCGGCATGGGCCTTCAGCTTATCCTTACGCTGCTGCAGTTTGTCGATCTCGCCCTGGATCCTGTCCATATTTTCCTTATATTTCAGGGTCCGGGTGCGCATCTCCTCCATGTCGTGCTGCCTGCCCAGCAGGTTGCCCGAATGCTTGTAGGCACCGCCGGAAATGGAGCCGCCGGGACTTAAAAGTTCGCCCTCCAGGGTGACGATCCTTAAGGTATGCCTGTACTTACGGGCCAGGGCCAGGGCATTATCAATGTGGTCCACTACAAAGATCCGTCCCAGAAGGAAACGGCAGATGTCCCCGAACCTGGGTTCGGAGCTGACCAGGTCGCTGGCCAGGCCGATCACACCGGGTTCCTTAACAACTTCAGAAGCCTGGTCAGAGGTCCTTCCCCGGATACTGGTCATGGGCAGGAAGGTAGCCCTTCCGTAACGGTTCTCCTTCAGGAAAGCGATCATGGCCTTGGCCGTGCGCTCATTATCGGTGACGACATTGGAGATCGTACCGCCTAAAGCCGTCTCAATGGCAATCTCATATTCCCTGGGCACCCGGATCACATCGGCCACAACACCGATGACGCCGGGATATTTATCCCTCTGCTCCATGACCCGGCGGATACTGCCGCTGAAACCGTCGTAACGTTCAGCGATATTCTTCAGGGTCTGATAACGGGAGCCGGATTCATGATAGTTCCTGGTCTGAACGGCCAGAGCCTCTCTCTTTTTCTGAAGCTCCTCGGTGATCTTACGGTTTTCCTCATTCCCGTCGGAAATCTTTGCCGCCAGTTCTCTCTTGGACTTGTCGATCTCCTCAGATTCCTGACTCAGCCCCTCTACCAGGGTATCCTCTTTCTGGGTGCCCGTGGAAAGGGACTGGCGTCGCTGCGAAAGTTCATCCAGTCGCAGCGCAGCCTGTTCGGCCATGGTATCGTAACGCTCTGCCCGGCCCTGGGTTTCCGCAGTCTGATTCAGAAGACGGATCAGGTCCGCATTCAGACTGTCGGATCTTTCCCTCAGTGCCTGCATTTTTTTCAGATGCTCAGCCACTTCCTTCTGAGCCTCGTCTGAACTGCCGGACAGGGCATCCCTCTCACTGATCAGGCCTTTTAATTCGTCCTCAAGGGCCATGATATCAGAAGCCTTTTCACGGTCGGACTGGGCCAGTCTGTCCAGACGGTCGGTCAGGCCGGCATGGGAAGATCTGAGGCTTTCCAGCCTGGTCTTCAGGAGGGCAGCGTCGCCGTCGATCCGCTGACTCTCAACAGCGACACGGCCGGAAGCCTCGGTCAGCCCGGAGATCTTCTGATCGATCTCTTCGATCAGCGCCTCTACCTCGGCATAGCTTTCCTTGACCTGAGTCTCCTTCTGCCGGGCCTCCTCTGTCTGAGCCGTCACGATGGCCAGACGATCCTCGGTAACCGCCAGATCCTCCTTGATCTTCTTAAAGACAGACAGATAGCTGTTGGCGTCGTAGATCTTCAGCTGTTCCCGAAGCTCCAGATAAGCCCGGGCCTTTTCATCCTCTTCCTTTAAAGGTCCCAGCTGGTGCTCCAGCTCATAAAGGATATCCTTCAAACGGTTCAGATTCTGCTGTTCAATATCCAGGTTTTTTTCTGTCAGTGCCTTACGTTTCTTGTATTTGACGATGCCGACGGCCTCATCAAAAAGCTCACGCCGGTCCTCAGGCTTGCCGCTCAGGATCTTATCAATCTGACCCTGACCGATAATGGAATAGCCCTCCTTACCGATACCGGTATCGAAAAAGAGCTCCTGGATATCCTTCAGACGACAGTTATGGTCATTGATCTTGTATTCGCTTTCACCGCTCCTGTAGACACGCCTGGAGACCGTCACCGTATCATAATCAATGGCCAGCTGATGGTCGGAATTATCCAAAGTGATGGCTACATAGGCAAAGCCCAGAGGTTTGCGGTTCTCGGTACCGGAAAAAATAACGTCCTCCATTTTGGAGCCGCGCAGCTGCTTGGCGCTCTGTTCGCCCAGCACCCAGCGGACAGCATCCGCGACATTACTCTTTCCGCTGCCGTTAGGGCCGACAATGCCTGTAATGCCCTGTCTGAACTCAAAGGTCAGTTTATTGGCAAAAGACTTGAAGCCCTGTACTTCGATACTCTTTAAAAACATGCTCTATCCTCGCGCGTTTTCTTTTTCCTTAAGGTCTTTGATGGCCTGATAGGCCGCCTGCTGACCGGCCGCCTTAATGGTTTTGCCCTTGCCGGTCCCCAGCACCCGGTCGCCAAGCTTCACTTCGATGACGAATTCCCTGTGGTGCTCGGGGCCTGTGCTGTCCACCAGCTCATAGCTGATGGGTTCCTTATGATCCTTCTGCAGCATTTCCTGCAGGATGGTCTTGCTGTCCTGGAACATGACCTTGGAATCACTGTCATTCAGGATATAGGTCATGATAAAGTTTCTGGCCGGTTCAAGACCCCCGTCCAGATAGACGGCGCCGATCACCGCCTCCAGCGCATCGGAAAGGATGGAATCCCTGTCACGGCCGCCACCCAGGTCCTCACCCCGGCCCAGGAGCAGATAGTCGCCCAGACCCATTTCCCTGGCACAGAAAGCCAGGGTGGGTTCACAGACAAGGCTGGCCCGTTTGCGGCTCATTTTACCTTCAGACATTTCCGGATGTCCGGTAAAGAGAAATTCACTGGAAACGACCTCCAGAACCGCGTCGCCCAGAAACTCCAGCCGTTCATTATGATGGATCTTTTTCAAGGTATATTCATTCGCGTAGGAGCTGTGGGTCAGGGCTGTCCGCAGAAGCTCCGGTTCGTTAAAGCTGTAGCCGATCTTTTCCTGAAAGGAGGTCAGCATTTTTTTGACTGACATGCTCCTAAGCCTCCTCTTCTGACGATGAGATCGCCGCACTGATCCTGGCAGGGATCGCTTTTTCATA
>CADAIF010000141.1:2405-9625 GCA_902787905.1 uncultured Lachnospiraceae bacterium | reverse complement strand
TGAAAGCGACGGTTCTTCCGGAAGGCGCGGCCGACCGGTCGGTGACCTGGACCTCCAGTGATGAGTCCGTCGCCACGGTCGATCAGTACGGCAGGGTCTCCGCTCAAAAACTCGGCACGACCATCATCACGGCCAAAACCAACGTGGATGGGAAGAAGGCCACCTGCAAGGTGACGGTCTACGCCTGGGCCACCAGCATGGACCTGGACAAATACAGGCTTTCCATGAGTGTCGGGGAAACCCAGACCCTTAAAGCCACGATCAAGCCGGAGGAGGGCACCAATAAAAAAGTCGTCTGGACATCTGCCAATGAAAAGGTCGCCAGGGTCAGCAGCACAGGAAAGGTCACTGCCGTATCCGCAGGAAAGACCACTGTCAGATGCGCTTCTGAGAAGGGTGGTGTATGGGCGGAATGCAGCGTGGAAGTCGTTGGCGGAAAGGTGTGGAAACGTCTTTACGGCACAGGCAGATACGATACCATGCAGGCCATTGTTCAGGAAGGCTTTCAGGAGCAGACAGAGATCGCGGTCCTGGCCACAGGTGAGTCCTTTAAGGATGCTCTGGCGGCTGCAGGTCTGGCAGGCCTTCATAACTGCCCGGTGATCCTGACAAATGGCAAATATCTTTCCCGGCAGGCCTGGGATGAGCTTTACCGGCTGGCTCCCCAGATGGTCTATGTGGCGGGCGGACCTGCCGCAGTCAGCGATGATGTCATGTACGATATCTATGCCGGTTCCGGCGGCTGGATCATTCCCGGGCGCCTTGCCGGCAATACCAGCAGCGAAACCAGTGCAGCCCTGGCCATGGAAGGCAAAGGCAGCTGGTCGGATACGGCCATCATCGCCACCAATAAGACCTTTAAGGACGCCCTGTCCGCCGCACCTCTATCTTATGCTCTTCATATGCCGATCCTTTTGTCGGATAATGGCAAAAGCCTGAACGCGAAGGTGACCGATGCCTTAAAGAAATGCGGTATTAAGAAGGCCATCATTGCAGGCGGCGAGCTGGCCGTTACAAAGAATGTGGAGACCCAGCTGAGAAAGGCCGGGGTCAGCAGTATTCAGCGAATCGGCGGCAGGACTGCGGTTGAGACCTCAAAAGCCATCGCAGAGTACGGCATTTCCAGAGGCATGACGGCCAATCGCATGGGCGTGGCTACTTCCCAGAACTTCCCGGATGCCCTGGCGGGCGCGGCCCTGTGCGGCGTCAACAACAGCGTTCTGGTGCTGGCGGATGACAAGGCGACCTATAATTACAGCTTCCCGAAGGCCTATAAGAGCAAGATCCACAGGGCTTATATCTTCGGCGGCACCTATGCGGTAGGCACAAAGACCGCCAATGCCCTGGAGGCAGCGGTTAAATAATCATTTTTCTCATTAATATGTGTGAGGTTGTGAAACGAAACATTTCGATTTTCACAACCTCCTTTTTTGCCCACAAACCCCTCTAGGGCGTACCATTTCCAATAGTATTTATGTTATTGACAAGTAAAAAACAAGGGATTAGAATGTTATTTGGATATAAGTTTATCCTACTTTATGGCATATAAGCACACCCTATAATATAGAATCGCACTTTAAAGAAAGTGAGAAAATGACTGATCGAAAAAAGGATATTTTATTTCTGTGTCAGTATTTTTATCCGGAAAATAATTCGTCAGCGACCTTGCCTTATGATACGGCAAGGTTTTTTGCGAAAAACGGATATAAAGTGACCGTGGTCTGCGGATATCCGAGAGAGTATTACGCCGGGCGGAAGGTGCCGAAAAAGGAGTGGCGGGACGGCCTTCTGATCCGCAGGATCGGTTATATACAGAGCAAAAGGTCCGGAAAGCTGGGAAGGCTGATCAATTACCTGTCCTTTACGGCCAGTGTCTTTTTGCGCATGGATCTGTTGGGGGGCTGCAAAGTCATTCTTTGTTATACCAATCCGCCCATTCTGCCTGCGGCTGCCCTGCTGGCCAGCCGGCTGCACAGGGAAAAACTTGCCCTGGTCATCTATGATGTCTATCCCGAAGTGGCCTATGCGTCCGGCCATATCCGCAGGGGAAATATGATCGACCGCCTGATGCGGCAGATCAATCATAAAGCCTATAAAAGGGCGGAGCGGGTCATCGCCCTGTCGGATGAAATGCGGGATTTCCTGCTTTCCCACCGGCCTGAAACCGATGGCCGCCGGGTCAGGGTGATCNNGAGGCTGACACTTCCCCTGTTTCCGCAAAGATCCATGTTTCCTATTTCGGAAACATGGGTATCTGTCAGGATGTGGAAACCATGCTGGCGGCGGCAAAAGCCATGGCCTCTGATGAAAACATCTGCTTCGATTTTGTGGGCCACGGCAATAAAAAGGAAAGCGTTGAGCAGTACGTCGCGGAACACCACCTGTCTCAGGTCAGTGTCCGGGGCTATCTGACCGGAAAAAAGCTGCGTTTAAAGCTGCAGGAGAGCAGCTGCTGCGTCGTTTCCCTGACGGAAGGGCTGAAGGGGCTCTGTGCGCCGAGTAAGTACTATACCTACCTTTACATGGGCAAACCCATTATTTCGGTAGGAGAAAAAGACAGCTTTTTCAGCAGAGAGGTTGAGGCTGAAGGTATCGGTTTTGCTGTGGCTGTGGGCGATGTTTCAGCCTTTCAGGCGGCGGTCAGATTTTTTCAGACCCATCCGGACCGGACGGCTGCTATGGGAAAAAGGGCCAGGGCCCTTTATGAACGTAAGTACCGTTATGAGCTTGCCATGGCGAGGTATCAGGAAGCCGTGGACGGCCTGCTGAGCAAAGGAGCGCAGGGCAGAAATGAAGGAAAAATTGATCACGGCGATCATTCTGACAAAGAATGAGGAAGCCAATATCAGAAACTGTATCGTATCGGTCAAAGGTCTTGCGGACAGGATCGTCCTTGTGGACAGCGGCAGCACAGACCGGACTGTGGAGATCGCCGCTGGTCTGGGGGCGGAAATCTACAGGCATCCCTTTGTCCATTATGCGGCGCAGTTCAACTGGGCTCTGGATCATACAGATATCAGGACGACCTGGGTTTACAGGCTTGATGCTGATGAGGTGGTGCCTGAAGATCTGCGCAGGGAGATCAGGGTCATGTGCAGGAAGCATGCGGCGGATGACGTGAATGGCTTCCTGATGAAGCATAAGCTGTATTTCCTGGGCAGGTATCTGAAGCACGGCGGCGCCTACCCCTTTGTCAAAATGACCATTTTCAAGCCTGCTTTCGGCAGGTTTACGGACCGGGCCATGGGAGAGCATGTCATTCTTTCTCAGGGCCGCTATCTGACTTTAAGGCATGACTGTCTCCACCATGACTGTAAAGACCTGACCCAGTTTATCGAAAAACACAATCTGTACGCCACAAGGGAAGTATCGGATTACCTGAAAAGGCAGGGGGCGGATGAAAGCGGCCTCTACAGCCGGGCCAGAAAGAGCGGCCGGCTTCGAAAGGGTCTTTACTACAGGCTGCCCAGATATATGAGGGCCAGCCTGTATTATCTCTACCGCTATTATCTGCGGCTGGGCTTTCTGGACGGAGAGCCGGGCCGGGTATACGCCCTGCTCCAGGCCTATATGTACCGGCTGATCGTGGATGCCAAGCTCTATGAGCACATGGTCAGCGGACCGGGAAAGGAAAGAAAACCTTGAACAGTATAAGCAGTCGATCCGGCACCCAGGCACTGACAGCGCTTTTTATCGCAGGCGGCATCATCCTGGCCTCCCGTTTCAGCTTCTCATTCTCTGCTGAGGAGACGCGGCTTTATATCGCCCTGATGGTCACCTACACCTGGATCTCGATATTGCTGCTTTATGCCCGGATGCGGTATGACCTTTATGTCTTTGAACCGATTTCCTTTGTGACTGCGATCTATATCGCTGTCTTCATCGTGAAACCTCTGATCGATCTGCGGGCAGGTCATATGACAGAACACGGCGTGGACGTGTCCGGAGGCGGTCTTAAGGCAACCCTGATTCTGCTGGCGGGCTATACCTGTTTATATGTGGGTTATTACCTGACCTATGACGCTTCAGGCAGAAAGCGGCTGGAAAACCTGCCGCCGGTGGAGGAAACCTCGGAATATGAGCCCACTGCGCTGTACCTGCTCTGGGGATTCTGCTTTGCCATGTGCCTTCTGTGTATGTTTTCCCAGGGTCTGAGTCTCAGCTATATCTTTTCTCTGGGAAAGTCAGGCGAGGTGACAGTGGCGGAGAGCAATACAGCCCTGTTGTTTTTATCCAACTTTGTCGTGACCATGATCTCCTCCTGGATGCTGATCCTTTTTAAGACAGATAATCCGGCAGGCAAGGTCCTGGTGTCTGTCCTTCAGGTCATCTACCTGATCATGCGCAACTCCAGATGGCTGATCCTGATCGTTATTCTGGCGCCGGCAGCCTTTATCTATACCGGCAGAAGACGGCGGCCCAGGGGCATTTACCTGGTCCTTCTGGGCATGGCGGGACTGATCATTTTCGCCTGGATGCAGGCTAACCGGGTGGTCCTGTCCTCAGGCGGCGCCATTCAGGGCTGGGGCGCGGAAGGCTTCACACTGGCCAAGCTGGCGGCTCCCTTTGAGAGCGACCTGAATACCTACAGGGCTTTTTATTCCATGGTCAACCGGTTCCCGGAGCGGTATCCCTATCTTCTGGGCACCAGTTACCTGTATATGTTCGTTCTGTTTATCCCCAGGGTTCTATGGAGGGGCAAGCCGGATAATCCCATCAGGACGATCATTGAGCATTCACTGAACAGCAGGGCCAGAGTCTCCGGAACAGCCGTCTCCAATATCGGTGAGATCTATGCCAACTTCGGCATCTTCGGCTGCGCGGTGATGATGTTCCTGATCGGTCGTATCCTGGCCTGGCTGAAGCATTTTTATGAGGGCTCCCGGGAAGATGCGCTGATCATTTACGCGGTGATGTATCCGCTCCTGTTTCAGTGGACCGCCCGCAGCAACTTCAGCGGAAACTTTTACATGACGGTTTTTGCCATGCTGCCCTTCATTTTCAGGAAGTATCTGCTTCAGGGAAGGCCCGGGCAGATGAGGAGATATCGGAAAAATGGCTACAGATACAAAGGAAATGCAGGTCCGTCTGAAAGAGAGGGAGCTGAATCTGCTTAAGGCCTTTATCAGGGTGTGTGAGCAGCTGGATCTTCGATGGTTTGTGGTGCAGGGCACCCTTCTGGGCACCATCCGGCATGGGGGCTTTATCCCCTGGGATGATGATATTGACCTTGGTATGCCTCGAAGAGACTATATGATTTTCCTGAAGAAAGCTCAGGCACTGCTTCCGAAGGACTGTTTTCTTCAGTCCTTTCATACAGACCCGGAGCATTATCACTGCTTCGCAAAGCTCAGAGATGAGCAGACGACCTTTATTGAAAACACAGTCATGAAGCTGAAGCACATGCATCAGGGCGTTTTTATAGACATTTTTCCCTTTGACTATTATCCGGAAAGCGCGCTGTCAGCAGGATGCTTTGAATTGAAAAAGTTCCTGTTCAGATACAGGCTGCGCAGCTGTTTTTATATTCCGCAGGATCAGGAAGCCGGCCTGACAGGTCTTCTTAAAAGGGGGCTGATGGCAGCGGCCGGGCTTCTGTGTCCGTCCGAACGCAAAGCCCTTGAAGAAAGCGAGCGGCTTTATATGTCCGTTCCGAGAGGGCGGCTTCTGGTCAATAACGGGAGCCCCTGGGGACGCCGGGAAGTGGTGAAGGCATCCTGGATGAGGCGGACAAAAACCATGACCTTTGAAGGTGTTCCGGTGCGCGTGCCGGCGGGTTATGACGCCTACCTCAGACATGTTTACGGGGACTATATGAAGCTTCCGCCGGTGGCGGAGCGGACAGCCCATCATTATGCCAGAGTGATCGACCCGGATACGCCTTATCCGGTCTGGATGGAACGCATCAGTAAAGAGGGTTAGTTGTGCGCTATCTGTTTATAAATTCGGTTTACGGGATCCGAAGCACAGGAAAGCTGATCGCGAAGCAGTGCGGGCAGCTGAAGGCTGCCGGTCATAGCTGCGCCGTCGGGTACGGCAGGCAGGCATCTGCGGACGGTCAGGCGGACCTGATCAGGATCGGGTCAGATACGACCTCCAGGGTCCATGCCGGCCTTTCCAGGCTGGCGGACTGTCAGGGAAAGCTTTCCGCAGGGGCGACAAGACGTTTCCTGAAGGAAGCTGAAAGGTTTTCACCGGACGTGGTCTGGATGCACAACCTGCATGGCTATTACCTGAATTATGAGGTCTTTTTTGCCTGGCTGAAGGCACGGCCCGACATTAAAAAATGCTGGACTCTTCATGACTGCTGGGCCTTTACCGGCCACTGCGCCTACTTTACCTACGCCAAATGCGACGGCTGGAAAAGGGGCTGCGGGCACTGTCCCCAGAAAAAAGCCTATCCGGCCAGCTTCGGTCTGGACCGGTCCCGGCAGAATTATACAGATAAAAAGGCCGCCTTTCAGGGGGTGCAGAACCTGATCATCATCACGCCGTCTCACTGGCTGGCTGACCTGGTGCAGGAGAGCTTTCTGGGAGAGTATCCGGTGAAGGTGGCCCATAATGAGATTGACAGGCAGATCTTCCGTCCACGACCCGGCGACTTCCGCCAAAGGATGGGTCTTGAGGATAAAAAGATTCTTCTGGGTGTGGCGGTAGGCTGGGAGGAGACCAAAGGCCTTTCGGACATCCTGCGTCTTCGTACCATGCTGGATGACAGCTATGTGATCGTTCTCGTGGGGGCCTCCGAGCGGCAGATCCGGTCTTTTCCGCCGGGCGTGATCGGCCTGCCCCGGGTCGACGGGCAGGAGGCACTGGCAGAGATCTATACGGCCGCGGATGTCCTGATCAATCCGACCCACCAGGACAATTATCCCACCGTCAACCTGGAGGCCAGAGCCTGCGGGACCCCGGTGGTGACCTATGATGTGGGCGGCAGTCCGGAGAGCGCGGGCTATGAATACATCGTGCAGGAAGGGAACCTGGATCAGCTGCGGGAGACGGTCATCAGAGCGGCCGGAGAAAAGAACAAGGAGAAGTACTGATGGTGAACATAGATAATGCAAATAAAAGGATGTACGGATCCCTTCGGGATACGGACATGCTGTCTTTGCTGAAAACGGTCTGGAACAAAAAGGGGACAGTCCTGCTGATCGCAGTGATCTTCGGTCTGGTCACCTTCCTGGTGAACAGCTATCTGATCCCCAGGACCTACAGGTCCA
>CADAIF010000141.1:0-2345 GCA_902787905.1 uncultured Lachnospiraceae bacterium | reverse complement strand
CAGCGGCGATACAACGGCAGCCCAGTCCCTGACCTATACCTACGCGGAGATCCTGCGAAGCGACCCTATTCTGGAGCAGGCCGCGGCAGAGGCCGGCATCGATGCATCCGGCCTTGACCTGCACAGGATCGTCACTACCAGTATCGGTGAAAATACCCAGCTGGTCTATGTTTATGTGACCATGGCATCGCCGGAGGAGGCCCGGGATTACGCCCAGGCAATCGTGGATATTGCCCCGGAATATCTGGAGGATATCGTCGAGGGCACATCCATGAAGATCGTGGCGACGCCGAAACTGGCCTCAAAGGCCTTTGAACCCAATGTCCGCCGAAACACGGTCATCGCTCTGATGATCGGTTTCCTGGCCGGAGTGCTTCTGGTGATCACCCTGCAGATGATGAATACCGTCATCGGGAGCAAGGAAGATCTGCAGGAGATGTTCGAGATCCCTATCGTCGGGACGATCCCGAATTTCTCTGCTGAGGCAGGTCACGGCTACGGCGATCATTACGGCCGTTACGGACAGAAACCCGGAAAAGGAAAAAGGCAGGAGCGACAGAGCAAATGAAACTGAAAAAGCAAAAGAGCGCAGGCGCTAAAACCGATAAGAAAAAGATGGTCTTATCCGATCAGCTGCCCTGGTCGATCCAGGAGGCCTATAAGGTGCTGCGGACCAATATCCTGCTGTCTCTCCCCGGAGAGGGCAGCCGTGTCATCGCGGTGACCAGTGCCTTTGCCAGTGACGGAAAGACGACAAATGCTGTGAATACAGCTATTTCCATGGGAAAGCTCGGCAAAAAGGTCCTGCTGATCGACTGTGACATGAGAAAACCCAGCGTGGACAGTATGCTGGGCGTTTCGCCCATTCCCGGCCTGTCAGATACCCTGGCCGGTCTGAATAAGGATAACGACTTTCTTCAGCATGTTCCGGAAATCGGGATCGATGTGATCTCCGCGGGTAATATCCCGCCGGATCCGACCCTGCTTCTGCAGGGCAAGGAGATGGAAAAGCTCCTTCAGGTGGTCCGGAAATACTATGATTATATCTTTCTGGATTTTCCGCCGGTCACAACGGTCACGGACGCCGTCCTGCTGGCCGACTATGTGGATGGCTATCTGATCGTCGTCAGGCATGACCGGACGGACTATCGGGCAATCGTGGATACGGTGGAGCAGCTGCGCTTCGCCAAAGCCAATATTATCGGCTTTATCTATAATGATTACTCCCTGGAAAACAAGAAGTATTCCTACGGATCCTACGGCTACGGCAAATACCGGAGCCGGGGCTACGGTTATGGTTACGGCTATGGCTATGGCTACGGAACAGGAGAGAGGCAGAATGGTGACGGGTCAGGAGATCATTGACATTCACAGCCATGTGCTTCCCGGAATTGACGACGGGGCAAAGTCATGGGATATGTCAATGCAGATGCTTAAAAGTGCCTGGGACAGCGGCGTGCGCCATGTTGTGGCGACACCCCACTTTCTTCCCTGGGAGCCGCAGGTGCCCCCGGAAGAAATCCGAAAGATGTGCCGCGAGGCCGCCCAGAGGTTTTCGGACCTGTACGGGCTTGAAATGATCCTCTGTCCCGGAGAGGAGCTTTATTATCACTCCGGCCTTCTGGATGACCTGCAGGCCGGCAGGGCCCTGACGCTGAATGACACGGACTGCATTCTTGTGGAGTTCGGCACCATGATGCCGGGGCAGGAGATCATGAAGGCGGTGCAGCATCTGAAAAGAAGCGGCTTTCAGGTGATCCTGGCCCACTATGAGCGCTATAAAGCCCTTGCGCAGAAGGATCTGGCCGGGGAGCTGGTGGACCTTGGCGTGATGCTCCAGTCCAATGTGGAAGCCATTGCCGGAGGCTGTTTTGACCAGGAGGCAAGGCGGGTCAGGAAGGATTATAAAAGAGGCCTGATCAGTTTTTCAGGCTCGGATATGCATAATCTGACCTCCAGGCCGCCCATCAGCAGAAAGGATCTCAGAAATCTGGCTGCCTGCCTGGACGAGGGGCAGATGCGCAAGGTTCTATATGATCATGCGGCGGCCCTGCTTTTATAAAGCTGAAGGGGCGGCACTTGCAAATACAGAAACTAAGAGGGGAAGTATATTGAAATTATCAGGCGCAACACTTTTGATCACGGGCGGGACAGGGTCCTTCGGCAAGACGGTCCTCAAACAGTATATCCGTTCCGATATCGCCCAGATCAGAATCTTTTCCAGAGATGAGAAAAAACAGGATGATATGCGGCATGAGCTGCAGCAGACCTGTCCTGACTGCGCGGATAAAGTCAAATTCTTTATCGGCGATGTGAGGAACAAGGATTCACTTCGGGATGTTATG
>CADAIF010000140.1 GCA_902787905.1 uncultured Lachnospiraceae bacterium | reverse complement strand
CAGGGCTGTCAGCATACCTATGCCGCCCTCGGTGGTCGCGCTGCCGCCGATGCCGATGATAAAGTCACGGCAGCCCCTGTCGACAGCATTGCGGATCATTTCACCGACGCCTTCGGTGTTGGCGCGCCAGGGATCCAGATCATGGCGGTCAACGAGGATAATGCCGCCGGCCTGGGCCATTTCCATGATGGCTTTTTTTTCATCATCCATGATGCCGTAGCGGGCAGTAACAAAAGAGCCCATGGGGCCCTTGACTCTTGCCGTGACATATTCGCCGCCGAGGCCCTCTACCAGGGCATCCACCGTCCCCTCGCCGCCGTCCGCCAGGGGACGGATCACAACCTCCGCATCCGGGCAGACAGTCTTGATACCCTCTTCTGCCGCATGGCCGGCTTCCATAGATGTCATGCTGCCTTTAAAGGAATCGATTGCGATCACAACTTTCATAGTGCTTTCCTCCTTGTATGACATATCCGGTTTATATGACATATTATAGCGCCGATCTTGTCTGATGTCACGACATATTAAGGGGGCAGCTTCCGCTGCCCCCCCCGCCTTCAGCCCCTTCTATTGTCTTTTTCTTTTCTCGTAGTCCTTCCTGATCTCCGCGGACCAGTCAGCCGGACTCTCCTTCATGGCCATGGCGGCGCTGCAGGCCTTGCTCCTGCGGACAGATGCCACCGTCTCGGAAATGACCTTGTAATTCAGAAGGGTCCCCTCCTCATCACAATTGTAGTCCACCGCCCTGTCGGCACCGATGCCGAAGTGGGACGCCGTCTCCACGGCGTCGATGTTGGCCCCGAGGAAAAGGAACTCCCAGCCGTACTTCTCCTTCTGCCGCTCCACCATCATCTTCACCTCATGGCTGTTGTAGCGATGGCTGGCATTCTCCATGCCGTCCGTCGTGATGACGAAGAGGGTCTTGGCCGGACAGTTCTCCTCACCGCAGTATTTATGCACCTGACCGATATGGTGGATGGCGCCGCCCAGGGCATCCAAAAGGGCTGTGCAGCCCCGGACATAGTACTGACGGTCCGTCATGTCCTCGGTTTTGGCGATGGGCACCCGGTCGTAAAGGACTTCCGTCTGATCGTCAAAGAGAACGACGGAAACCAGGGCCTCGCCCTCCTCCTTACGCTGGCGGGCCAGCAGGGAATTGAAACCGCCGATGGTGTCGGCCTCCAGGCCGCTCATAGATCCGCTTCTGTCGAGAATGAAAACCAGTTCAGTTAAATTTTTATTCATTGTGCATCCCCCTTAATCTCTTTTGATGGCCTTATCTTACACCCCGGGGAAGACAAAAAGGTCTCCCGGCAGGCGACCTTTTCAGGCCCTTTCCGGGAGACTTTTTCTAGTAGTTGCACAGGGTCTCAAGACCCAGATCATACAGGACACACTCGATCTCGTAGATGTTGTAGGAGCCTTCCTCGATGAAATAGCGGATGACCATGTCAAAGCTGCTGCTGGGCGAAAAGGCGTAGCCGGCCCGGGAAAGCAGGTCCCTGGTCTCATCCAGATTCAGCTCCAGGGCCAGGGCGAAGGCCATGACCGTCTTGCGCTTGGGCTGGTAGTTGACATCGGCCCGGATCTTACTGAACAGGCGCTTGTCCTGGTTAGCCTTCTTGTAGACCTCGACCTCATTCAGATGCCGCTCCTTGATGAGGCGGAAAAGCATCTGCTGGAAGGTCTCCTCCTTCCGGTCCATCAGCTCTTTAAGGGTCCGTTTCTTTTTGGGCGGGCGGGCAGAGGAAGCCATGGGCTTTTCCGGCTGCATCTCGAAAGTATCGGACTTCCCGGAGTAGGGTGCGCTGATGTCTGACACGGAAAAGTCCGGCACTTCCGACCGCCTGTCATAAGAAGCACGCGCCTTCCGGGCCTCCCTGGGGGCCATGTTTTCTCTGAAGACCTCACTGCGCCGGGGCTGCGCGGCCTTGCGCCTGAAGACATAGTTGTTGTCTATAAAGGATTCCAGGCCCGGATAAAGGTCCCGGGACAGGCGGGTGCTGTCCTCATCGTAGACCACCAGATAGATCATCATCTCTTCTCTGGCCAGGAATTCGTCCACCACGGAGATGCAGATCTTCAAAGCCCGGCTGCGGGGGAAGCCGTAGTTGCCGGTGGAGATCAATGGGAAGGCAATGCTCTCGCAGGCCTCCGACAGGGCCAGCTGGAGGCACTGCTCATAGCAGGACCGGAGGATGGCTTCCTCACCCTGCAGGCCGTCGACCCATCGGGGGCCCACGGTATGGATGATCAGACGGGCCTTGAGGCCGAAGGCCGGTGTGACGGCAGCCTGACCCCTGTCGATCTCGCCGATGGCCTTTCTGGCGGCCAGGAGGGCCTCCTCACCGGCGGCCCGGTAAATATCACTGTCCGTTCCGTCACCGATCAGGGGCCTGGGATTGGCCGTGTTGACGATGGCGTCCACGTTCATTTTTGTTATGTCATTTCTTACAACCTTAAAAGGCATGCGATCACTCCCGTTGTCATAAGATTTTTTGCTGTATTTATGATACCACGCGGGTCAGGACTTTTTCAAGAGACTTGAAGCCGGGCAGGATTCAACATATAATAATCTCAAAAGACATTTTCCGACGAAAGGATCCATAAACTATGTCAAAGAAAAAAATCTCTCTGTTCAGATACAGGCACGCCCTGCCCCAGATCCTGCTTTACCAGCTGATCTCCAAGGCCATCCTGGGCATCGGGCTTTATTTCTTCGGCCAGCTGACAGGCCTCCTTCTGTGGAGCCTGGACCGGCCGGCCTTCACCAGCGGCGACCTGCCCTATCTGATGCGGTCCTGGCAGGGCTGGCTCCTGCTGGTCTGCGGCTTTATCGCCCTGCTCATCTACACCGTCTTTGACATACACGCCACGATCCTTCTTGCGGACAGACTGCTGAAGGGCATGCCGGTCAAAGCTCTGACCCTGCTGAAAGATGCCTTCGCCGCCGTTCCAAGGCTGAAGGGCCGCTGGGGCGTCCTGGCTGTTCTGTACGTGTCCCTGATCACCCCGCTGACTCTGGGCGGTCTTAACATCTCCCTGACCTCGGACCTGACCGTGCCGGACTTTATCATGTCCGTCATTCAGTCAAAGACACCGCTGCTCATCGCCTACACGGCGGGCATGACTGTGCTGGGTCTGCTGGGCCTGGCCTATATTTTCACCTTCCACTTTGTCCTGCTGGAGAAATACCCCATCCGGGAAGCCATGAGAGCCTCCTTCCGGCTGATGAAAAAGCACTGGCCCGGCTTTCTGGCCAGATATGCCCTCTTCATCCTCAAGGCAGCCGCCTTCTTAACACTGATCATCCTGCTCTGCTACGGAGTGCCGGCCGTCGTCATCCATCTCCTGGACCTGACGGGCTATTTCTATCAGGCCTGTATCATCTTCATCACTCTGATCACCGCAGCTGCCCTCGGCATCTGGGGCCTGATGTTTCTCTACCTCAGCATGATGAAGCTCACCCTCCTTTTCAGGGAATATAACGGACAGGAAGCCGGCGCCGGGGCAGCCTTCAAAAAACACCGGGCCGTCATGGGCGCCATCGCCACCACCGCCCTGCTTTTTCTCCTGGTCTTCAGTCTGGGGGCCGCGACCGAATTCGACCTCATCTTTCCGGCCCAGAGCGCCGTCGATGTCATTGCCCACAGGGGCGGCGGCACCCTGGCCAATGAAAACACCGTCCTTTCCCTGGAGGCGGCCATTGCCCACCATGCGGCCGGCTCGGAGATCGATGTCCAGCGGACCGCCGACGGTGCCTATATCATCAATCATGACAGTGATTTCCGGCGCTGCTGCGGGGACCCCCGCACACCGGGCGAGATGACCCTGGAGGAGATCAGACAGCTGAAGGTCGTCAATGCCTCTGACCCCGACGCGCCTGCCGTCCCGGTGGCCACGATCGAGGAGATGCTGGACGCGGCCAAGGGCCGGATCCATCTTTACATCGAGCTTAAGGGAAGCAGCGCCGATGATCAGATGGCGGAGGATCTTTATCAGATGGTCCTGGACCGGGAGATGCTGAATGAATGCACCTTTATCTGCCTGAGCTACGGCGTTCTGGAGCGCCTGGAGGCGGCCCATCCCGATGCCCGGACCGGCTACCTGTGCTACTTCTCCTTCGGTGAGATCGAGAAGATGAGCGTAGATGTTCTCCTGCTGGAGGCAGAGACGGCCACCGCCGCCAATATCAGCAGGATCCACGCGGCCGGTAAACAGGCCGCGGTGTGGACCGTCAACGACATGACTGCCATGACGAGATTCATGTGCAGTGAGGCGGACGCTGTCATCACCGACGAGGTGGCCCAGGCGGACCAGGTCCGCCGGCTTCTGGCCGAACGTCCCGACGAAGTCCGGGTCCTGTCCGTTCTTTTGCCGGAGTAAGCGCTGTTCTGCCGCACATAAAAAAGGCTTTGATTCCCCGTCAGGGGCTTCAAAGCCTTTTTGTTATTCTTCGAATGTAAATGTCCTCAGGAACTGCCTTGCGCGCTCGGTCTCAGGCCTGTCAAAGAAGGCCTTCGGATCCCGGCTTTCCTCCACGATCTCGCCCTGGTCCAGGAAAAGGACACGGTCAGCGATTGCCCTGGCAAAGGCCATTTCGTGAGTGACGATCATCATGGTACTGCCGCTGCGGGCCAGAGACAGGACCACATCCAGAACCTCGTGAACCATTTCCGGATCCAGAGCCGCCGTGATCTCATCCAGCAGAAGGATCTCCGGATGCATGCACAGGGAGCGGACGATCGCCACACGCTGCTTCTGGCCGCCGGACAGCTGCCTGGGATAATCATCCCGGCGGTCCGCCAGACCTACACGCTCCAGAAAAGCCATGGCTTCCTTCTCAGCCTCCGCCCTGGGGCGCTTCTGCACCTTCATCGGTGCCAGGGTGATATTGTCGATAATGGTCTTGTGGGGGAACAGGTCATAGCTCTGGAAGACCATGCCGATCTTCTGCCGCATTTTGGACAGATTGGCGCTGCCTGCCAGCACCGGCTCGCCGTCCATCAGGATCTGCCCGCCCTGGATCTCCTCCAGCGCATTGACACAGCGAAGCAGGGTACTTTTAC
>CADAIF010000139.1 GCA_902787905.1 uncultured Lachnospiraceae bacterium | reverse complement strand
TCTTCATTCCCTTTTCATGGGCGAGATAGATTGGCGCTGTGGCTGTACCGTACTTGGATGTAGCCAGCTGACCGGCATTACAATGGGTCAGCAGACCGTCACCGGGCTTGACCAGGGAAAGACCGTATTCACCAATCTGCTTACAGGTCCAGATATCCTCATCCTGGATCGCAATGGCTTCCGCCTTTAAGGCCGGAAGAATATCCGCCGGTTTCTCCCCCTTGTGGGCCAGAACAACCTGCTCCATACGATTCAATGCCCAGGACAGGTTCACAGCCGTCGGTCTGGAAGAATTCAGATAATCCTTAGCCTTTACAAACTGAGCATAAAAATCATCATAATCCGCAGCCTGGATTTCCTTGGCCGCCAGATAAATACCGTAACCCGCAGCCACACCGATGGCCGGGGCACCCCTGACCTGAAGCCTGTAAATTGCTTCCCAGATCTGATTCTGCTTAGTCAGATGCAGGATCTCCGTGTGATAAGGAAGCTGGGTCTGGTCGATAATGACCAGAGCACTCTCCTCATCATCCAGTGTCACGGTATCATAATCTAAAATATGCTTTTTCTCTTCTGCCATAATATCCTCCTGAATATCTGTAATTATTTGGAAACGGCTTCCTCAAGAAGGTTTGCCGTATTTTCTCCCACTGCAAATTTGCCGCCGAAGATATAGATGGTGTTGATCTCATCCTTATGAAGCGCGACAAATTCCGTATTGTAAAGGGCCTTATCGTCAGCCAGCACCAGAACCGAACCATTATGACCGCACAGGGCTGCACCGGCCAGAGCATCCGGGAAATTCTGGGAGGTGGCTACGCCGATCTTATCCATGGACAGACCAGTTTTCAACCCGTACTCAGCGATCTTTCTGGACGTTTCCACACCATTGCTGCCGGCCAAACGCTCTTTCAGTTTAATGCTGTTATTGTTCAGCTGCTTCACAACGTATGGTGATACAGCTGCTTCGCCGCCCACAATGATCACATTTTTGATCCCGCAGGACTTAAGGGCATCGATCACGGTCTGACTGAGGCTCTTGCCATTGTCAGCCAGAAGGATCGGCATATGTCCGGCGAAGGATAAGGGGGCTGCCGAAAGCGCATCCTTAAAAGATTTATTGGTCGCAATAATAGCTGTTTCGGACCACTGCCCCTTACCTTCCAGGGCCAGTGCCGCACTGGTGGCTGAACTGGTCGGACCATAAAGCCTTTCCATATTCTTTTCCTTACAGCTTGATTTTACGGCTGTTTTTATCTGGTTATAGACTTTTTTACTGACTGCGGCTTCACCGCCTGCCACATAGACCCTGACGGGCTTCAGCCTCTGCAGCTCTGCCTTTGCCTGGGCAGACAGGTTATTCCCATCCGTCAGTATGACAGGGGCATCATAAAGGCCGGCCAGACCGGCTGCCGCCAGCGCATCCTTAAAACCGGAACCTGTGGCTACGATCACGGTTCCACCGGTCTTTGTAAAGCCTTCGGAAACGATCGATGCCATAGTGTCATAGCGGCCGGTGCCGTAAAGGCGTTCACAACGCTCTTCTTTAACAGTCAGATTAAAGGTCGCTTTTTTACCGTTGGCTGAAGATACTGTAATGACCGCCGAGCCGGCTGCGCGAGCCGTAACCAGCCCCTGCTGACTGACAGAAGCCGTCTTACTGTTGCTGCTCTTCCATGTCAGTGTCTTATTAGAAGCATTGGCCGGCTTGACTGTGGCCTTCAGAGTCAGCGTTTCACCAATGACCAGGGTCGCTTCCGACTGATCCAGGGAAAGACCGGTCACTGCAACTTCCTTTCTGGGAATGGCCTCGGTTTTTGTTTTGCCGCAGGTGGTGCAGGTATAGGTCCGGACACCATCCGCTGAATCCGTTGGCTTTTTTGTCACCTTACCGGCATCCCAGCTGTGGCCTTTCGCCGGAATATCTTCAAGTTTGATTTCTCCGCAGACAGAGCACGTATAGGCCTTTTGTCCTTTGGATGTGCATTTCGCGGCGAAAACTGTTTCTCCTTTATTCCAACTATGCTTATTGCAGATGATCCTGCAGCTTATGCCGTAAGTCGCGCTGTTAAAGACCTCGGGAACATCCAGTTCTTTATAAAGCATCACCGTTCCCGGTCCGACGGCTTTCACCTGATCGTCCTCGATCACAGCAATAGAGGTATCCTCCGATGTCCAGGTGCCCTCAAGATAAACCTTTGTCTGGACGTTTCCGTTTTCCATGGGGTCAAATACCAGATAGGAATCCGGAAGATACTGGGAATCACCGACTTTCATATCTTCGAAGCTGCTGTCAAAATCATGGGTGCTTTTATAGCGTTCATAAAAATATTCGGAGAACTGAACGGTCACTCTCCTGGGCGTGCTGCTCACGATCGTTCCCTGGCTGCCGCTGACATCATAATCAAATTCCTGAACCCAGTAATCCACACCGTCAATGACAGCATGCGCAATACCGATGGCCTGATAGTCAGAATTCAGCATATTCCTGCGGTGTCCCTGCCCCTCATAATCACAGGAAGCTTCCTGCCAGTCCGTAAAAACCTCCCGGGCCGTTTCCTGACCGATGGCAATATTCTCTCCCATACTGAGCTTTACACTGTTATCCGGCCTGTTGTGACTGAAACTGAGCGCAAGCTCCGCCGCCCTCTGCATGGCAAGGGCTTCCAGTTCATAATCATAAGTCAGCTCCGACTGAGGACTCATGTAAACCTTTTCCGAATCATCCTCACTCCACCACCAGGCATCCCCGGACATACGGAAGCTGTTGATCATATCCAGCATGCTCCTGGCTGAAGACTGCTGATAGGTACAGAGGACATCACCGGACATATTTGTCATCCTGTAGGCAATCTCGGAATCCGGATGGACCAGGGCATACATTTCCTCAAAGATAGAGGGCCTGGCCACAAAATTGGCACACGCCGTAAAGGTCCTGATGGCTGCCGGTCCGTCCTCTTCCACCATGAAAATACCGGGCGTACCCATGCTGTAGGGTGCCGTATTCCGGATCATCCTGTCATAAAAGGTGCTGCCAAGATAAACCGCATCATAATAGATGTCCAGCGCATCCTGATCCACACCGAGATACTTGTCTATATAGGCCTGAGCGGTCACATAGTCCTCCATTGAAAGCAGAAGGATAAAATGGAACCTGTCATCCCCCCACAGCATACTGTGGTCCAGCTGAGAGAGCAGATACTGGCTGTTGCTGCAGGTTTCTTTACCGGCATAAATAAAAAATGTCGCCCCGTCTTCAGGCACCGTATATGAAACCGGCCCGGCCACGCTGTAAGGATCATTCAGATCAAATACATCATAGCCGTCAGTAAAATCATCAACGACCGATACTTCCGAAGCTTCCGTGGCCGCCTGGGCCGTGTCCGCCGGAAGGAATATGATCAACGCCGTCAGAAATGCCGAAAGCACGAGGATCATAGTACGTCTTATTCTTTTCACTGCAGCTTACCTCCTTGAAAATCAATCAGAAATACAACACAATTATACCACTATCATGGTAATAGAACAAGAAAAGCGAAGCCGCAGGGACAAAAAAAGACTCACCTGTATTCACGAAAGAATACCTGTAAGTCTTTTAAGTTTACTTATTTATCACCCATTTTACGGCCTGACGGCAACCACACCGTTATCCGCAGTCAATGCCTGATAAGGAATGGCCAGCAGCTGACCCTCATAAAGATCATTACCCTTAAGGGCATTGGCCCTGCGGACCTCCCTCATATAATCACTGTGGCTGCTGAAGCTGCCGCCCAGATGCGCATCCGCAATGGACCACAGAGAGTCACCCCGCTGAACCACATAAGTCGTATAAGCCGTCTGTACGGAAGCTTCAGCAGCTGCAGACGCCTTACTGCCGCAGCCGGTAAGGCAGATCATGATGACCATAAAGGCGATGATGACCGCCGGTACGGAAAGCTTCCTGAAAATATGATTGATCCTGCTTTGCATGACACATTCCTCCATTCCAACAGTTCGTATATGACAAACATCCGTTCCCGAACATATGTTTATCATGCCTTTATTATATTGAACATCTGTTCGTTTGTCAATATCTTTTTTACATTTTTATTAAATTTCAAACAAGTGTTTGCAAATATATGTTTGGTGTGTTATGATAAGGACAGAATACAATTGGAGGTCAGTGCTGTATGTCAACCAAGAAGATATCTGCCAAGCAGAAGGAAATATTAGAATTTATCAAGGAACAGCTCATTCTCAAGGGTTATCCGCCCTCGGTCAGGGAAATCTGTGAGGCGGTCCATCTGAAATCCACCTCTTCTGTGCATTCCCATCTGGAAACGCTTGAAAAAAACGGTTATATCCGCAGGGATCCCACTAAGCCCAGGGCCATTGAGATCATCGACGACACCTTTGCCATGACCCGCAGGGAAATGATCAATATCCCCATTGTCGGCACGGTCACCGCAGGCGAGCCTATTCTGGCTGTGGAAAACATCACCGGTTACTACCCGCTTCCCACGGATATGCTTTACACGGTCCCCAATAATGATCTTTTTATGCTTCAGGTCAGGGGCGAAAGCATGATCGAGGCCGGGATCCTCAGTGGGGATTATGTCATCATCCGTCAGCAGGAAGTGGCCCGTAATGGTGATATGGTCTGTGCTCTGATCGACGACTCGGCGACTATTAAAACCTTTTATAAGGAGAATGGCCACTATCGTCTTCAGCCGGAAAATGCCTCTATGGATCCCATCATCACTGACCACTGTGAAGTGCTTGGTAAAATTATCGGTCTGGTCCGTATGAATATGTAGTTAATCGGTCTTTAAAAAGGCTGCCCGTCCCTCTGCATTCTGACAGGCAGCCTTTTTATATTAAAGAACATTTTTCAGTCAGCAAAATATCATAGTTTTTTCCATGCTCATCTCATTATCTGTCGATAACTAAAAAAAGACTGCGGCTGCAGTCTTTTTTACATACTGTTTTACCGGATCCGGGACAGATCCACCGGCTTACCGTCACGCCAGATGCGTTCCAGATCATAAAAGAGTCTGGATTCCTCAGAAAAGATGTGGATAATGATGTCATTGTAGTCCATCAGGATCC
>CADAIF010000138.1 GCA_902787905.1 uncultured Lachnospiraceae bacterium | reverse complement strand
AAGCTGGTTCTGCATGATATTTCCCTTTACGCCGAGCCGGGTCAGAAGGTTGCCTTTGTGGGGGCCACCGGCGCGGGCAAGACGACCATTACCAATCTGCTCAACCGCTTCTACGATATCGCTGACGGCAAGATCCGTTACGACGGCATCAATATCAATAAGATCCGCAAGGCTGACCTGAGAAGGTCCATGGGCATGGTCCTGCAGGAGGTCAATCTCTTTACCGGGACGGTCATGGAAAATATCCGCTACGGCAGGTTGGATGCCACAGACGAGGAATGCATCGCCGCGGCGAAGCTGGCCAATGCCGACGGCTTTATCCGCATGCTGCCCGAGGGTTATCAGACGGTCTTATCCGGCGACGGCAGCGGCCTGTCCCAGGGCCAGCGCCAGCTCATCTCCATCGCCAGAGCCGCGGTGGCTGATCCGCCGGTCATGATACTGGATGAGGCGACGTCATCGATCGATACCCGTACCGAAGCCATTGTGCAGCGGGGCATGGATGCGCTGATGAAGGGCAGAACCGTCTTTGCAATCGCGCACAGGTTATCGACAGTTAAAAATTCTGATGTTATAATGGTACTGGATCATGGCCGCATTATTGAACGGGGCAGCCATGAGAAACTGATCGAGGAACGTGGTAAATACTATCAGCTCTATACCGGCGCGTTTGAGCTGGAATAAGGAAGTGACAAGGCTGTGAGCAGCAGCAGGATCCTGAAGGTGATTCAGGAGACCCATGAAAAATATCTGAATTATTTCAGGCTGAAGGTTCTGCACAGGGACGGCACCAGGGGGGACTATTTTATGGTCTCCAGGTCCGAAAACCTGGAGGGCCTGAAGCTGAATGCCGGGCCGGAAAGCCGCTGTGACGGCGTTCTGGTCTATGCCCTCTGCGGAGAAAAGGTGGTGCTGATCCGTCAGTACCGCTATCCCCTGGGCGGCTTTATCTATGAATTCCCGGCAGGCCTGGTGGAAAAGGGCGAGTCTTATCAGGAAGCCGGCGTCCGGGAATTTCATGAAGAGACAGGCATGACCCTGATCCCTGAGACTGTGGATGAAGCCTATATGAAACCGCGTTTTACAACCATCGGCATGACGGATGAGTCCTGCGCGGCCGTTTTCGGACGGGCTGTGGGGACGCCCTCCCGGGCCCTTCAGGAAGGGGCGGAGGAAATAGAGATCGTGCTGGCGGACAAGTCGGAGGTCCGAAGGATCCTGAAGGAGGAGCAGGTGGCCGTCATGTGTGCCTATATGCTCTATCATTTTCTGGCAGCGGAGGGGGATCCCTTCGATTTCCTGCACAAGGGAGGTATCTGACCTGTGGTATACGACATCAATCCGGAAGGACAAAGTGCCTGCTACCTGCTTTATGACGGGAAATGCGCCGTGGCCGTGGATCCGGGCATGGCTTACAGTGCGAAGATCCAGGCAGAGCAGATCCGGTCTGTCATCGGGGACCAGCCGGTAGAGGCGGTTTTACTGACCCATTCCCACTATGACCATGTGGCCGCCATCCCTTATTTTAAAAAGATATGGCCGCATCTTAAGATCTATGGGGCCGCCTATGCCAAAAAGGTCCTTTCAAAGCCTGAGGTCAGAAAGACCATGCGGGAGCTGTCTGAAAATGCCGCCGCTTTAAATCAGACCTGTCTGGACGCGGATTATGACGAGTCCCTTCTGGGCGTGGATGAAGTGGTCTCTGAAGGGGATATCCTTCATTTCGGCGATATGACCGTCAGGGTGATCGAGACCATCGGCCACACCCGCTGTTCCCTTTCCTATTTTGTGGATGAGCACTGGCTGCTGGCCGGGGAGACCTTCGGCCTTTCCAATCATGACGGCAGCTATAATCCCGAATTTCTGGTCAGCTTCAAGAAGGCCAGAGAGAGTATCGACAAATGCCGGCAGCTGCCGGTGAAGACCCTGTGCTTCCCCCATAAGGGGATGGTGGAGGATCCGGAGGAGAGCGGTCTGTGGCAGTGGCTTTCGGACGGGCTGGATGAGTCTCTGGAAGTGATCTGCCGGGCCCTGAACAGCTCGGAAGATCCCGAAGCGCAGCTGGAACTGATGGAAAAACGTTACTGGATGCCTTGGCGTCCCGGCGGCTGGCCAAGGAAGGCTTTTGACCTGAACGCGGCGGCCATGCTCAGGACGGTGGCCAGGGAGTTTCCGGAAAGAATAGAAAACAGGAGAGAAAAGTGATATGGAACTGAATCAGGCAATTTCAAGGCTGATGGAGCTGCAGAAAAAGCTCTACGCCTATCATTACGCGGAGTCTTCCATTTATCTGGACAGTGTCACCGTGGCGCCGAGGGAGACCGGCGCGGGCCGCAGCGTGGCCCTGGGTGTTCTGGCAGGAGAGAGGCAGAAGATCCTGACAGCCCCGGAGAACGGGGAGCTCCTTGCGGAGCTGGCGGAGCACAGGCAGGAACTGACCTTTGAGCAAAACCGTATGGTGGAAGAACTGAAAAGGGATTTTGATCAGATCTCCAGGATCCCGGCGGATGAATATATTGCCTACGCCATGCTGGTCAATGACGCCGAGGCTGTCTGGCACAAGGCCAAGGAGCAGGATGATTTTGAAATGTTCTGTCCCTGGCTGGAGAAGCTGGCGGCGGCCAATCTGAAGCTGGCCGGCTACTATGATGCCTCCAAGGCCCCCTATGACGCTTTGCTCAATGAGTACGAGCGGGGTGTGGATATGGCTTATCTGGACCGTTTCTTTAAGACGATCCGGGACAGACTGGTGCCCCTCATCCATGCCATCGGGGAGAAGCCCCAGGTGGATGACAGCTTCCTGCATAAGCATTATCCGGCGGAGGCTCAGCGCCGTTTTTCAGACTATCTGATGGAGGTGCTGAAGCTGGACCGCGGCCATGCGGGCATTGGGGAGACGGAGCATCCCTTTACCCTGGAATTCTATAATGGCGATGTCCGTATCACCACCCACTATAAAGAGGACAATGTGGCGGACTCCATGTACTCGGTCATCCACGAGGGCGGCCATGCCCGCTATGAGCTGGGGATCAGGGACGACCTCCAGTATACCCGTCTGACCGGCGGCGTTTCCATGGGCGTCCATGAGAGCCAGTCCAGGTTTTACGAGAATCTGATCGGCAGGTCCAGACCCTTTATCCAGGCCATTTTCCCGAAGATGCAGGCCTTTTTCCCGGACCAGCTGGCCGGCGTGACCGCGGAGCAGATGTATCTGGCCGTCAATAAGGTCACTCCCTCCCTGATCAGGACGGAGGCGGATGAGCTGACCTATTCCCTGCATGTGATGGTCCGTTATGAGATTGAAAAGCAGCTCTTTGACGGCTCCCTGGCCGTAAAGGATATTCCGGCGGAGTGGAAGCGTCTTTATAAAGAATATCTGGGTGTGGATGTGCCTGACGACAGGCGGGGATGCCTGCAGGATTCCCACTGGGCAGGCGGTTCCTTCGGCTACTTCCCGTCCTATGCCCTGGGCAGCGCCTACGGCGCCCAGATGCTGGACCGCATGACAAAGGAAGTGGATGTCTGGGGCCCGGTAAGCAAAGGGGATCTGACACCGGTCAATCGCTGGCTGGGTGAGAAGATCCATCAGTACGGCAGTCTTCTGACGCCGGCCCAGGTAATTGAAAATGCCTGCGGTCAGTTTGATCCGGTCTACTATACGGATTATCTGACTGCGAAATTCAGTGAGATTTACCATCTGTAAGATCAACGTATAGATACAGAAGAAGGAGGTCTTTATGTATTATCAGGACAAAATCGTTATCGGCGACGCGAATGGGGAAAAGGTGTATATCGAACCGAAAATGGCGAATCGCCACGGCCTGATCGCAGGTGCCACAGGTACAGGTAAAACGATTACCCTCAAGGTGCTGGCGGAGTCCTTCAGTGACGCCGGCGTCCCGGTCTTTCTGGCAGATGTCAAGGGCGACCTGTCCGGTATGTGCCGTCCCGGCGCGGATTCAGAGGACATGCAGCGCAGGATCGAGCGCTTCGGTCTGAATGAGTGCGGCTTTTCCTACCAGTCTTATCCCACGGTTTTCTGGGATATCTTCGGGAAGATGGGTATCCCCTTAAGGACCACCATCTCCGAGATGGGCCCCCTGCTTCTGGCGAAAATGATGGATCTGAACGATACCCAGACAGATATCCTCACCATCACCTTCAAGATTGCTGACGATGAGGGCCTGCTTCTGATCGATACCAAGGACCTGAAAGCCATGCTCCAGTATGTGGGTGAGCATAATAAGGAATTCAGCATGGCCTACGGCAATATCGCCAGGCAGAGCGTGACAGCCATCATCAGAGGCGTTGTGGCTCTGGAGGCCCAGGGCGGCGACCGTTTCTTCGGTGAACCGGCCCTGAATATCACGGACTGGTTCCAGACCGGTCCCGGCGGCAAGGGTGTGATCAATGTTCTGGACTGTCGTGAACTGGTCAACAATTCCACCATGTACGCGACCTTCCTGATGTGGATGCTGTCCGAGCTTTTTGAGACCCTGCCTGAGGTGGGCGATATGGATAAGCCCAGAATGGTCTTTTTCTTTGACGAGGCCCATCTGCTCTTTGACGACATCTCCAAGGCCTTTGAAGACAAGGTGGAGCAGGTCGTCAAGCTGATCCGTTCCAAGGGCGTGGGCATCTACTTTATTACCCAGAATCCCAGGGATATCCCGGACGAGGTTCTGGCCCAGCTGGGCAATAAGGTCCAGCATGCCCTGAGAGCCTACACACCGGCGGAGGAGAAGGCGGTCAAGGCAGCGGCAGCTTCCTTCAGAGCCAATCCCGAGTTTGATACCAAGGAGGTCCTTCAGGCCCTGGGTACCGGTGAAGCCCTGATCTCTGTTCTGGACAGCAAGGGTATTCCCACCATGGTGCAGGCCTGCAAGGTTCTGCCGCCTCAGAGTCTGATGGGTCCCATCAGTGACGAGGAGAAGCAGCAGGAGGTTGTCAGATGCAATCTCTCCCTGAGATATCAGGATATGGTGGACAGGGATTCCGCCTATGAGTTCCTGACCAGACTGAACCAGAAAGCGGCCGAGGATGCCGAGGCGGCCAAAGAAGCGGCCCTGGCTGAGAAGGAGCGGCTGGCTCAGGAGAA
>CADAIF010000137.1 GCA_902787905.1 uncultured Lachnospiraceae bacterium | reverse complement strand
AATCAATACCAATGATCTTGCTCATAATGAAACCTCCTGTTTATACAATCATTTAATGTTATTGTCTGAAAAAGATTTATGTAAAATTGCCGTCCTACTGGGCAACAATGACCATGCTGTGACGAAGCACTCTTTCCTTGTACATGTAGCCCTTCTGGAATTCCTGCATGACCGTGCCGGACTCGTAGGTATCGCTGGGCTGCATGGTTACCGCATTGTGATAGACCGGATCGAAGGGTTTGCCCACACACTCGATGGGGGTAACGCCTTCATCCTCAAGCACCTTTAACAGCTGCCTGTAGATCAAATCAATGCCCTTGGCGAAGGACCCTTCACGCTCTGCCTCATCCAGAGCCTCCAGGCCGCGCTCAAAATTATCCACTACCGGAAGCACCTTTAAGATAAAGTCCGAAGCGCCGATTTCATAATTCTGCTTCTTTTCCTTCTCCGTGCGTTTCCTGTAATTGTCGAATTCAGCCATCTGCCGCATCAGGCGGTCCTTCAGATCGGCGATCTGGGCATCCCTGGGGTCCTTTTCATCTCCCTTTTCAGCCTCATTTTCCGCTTCCGCAGATGTCTCTTCAGTCTCCTGATTTTCCTGTCCTTCTTCGGTGTCCTGACCGGAAGTCTGTTTTACTTCCTCTTCTGTTTCATCCCTGAGATCTTTTTCGTCAGCCATTTTTATTCACCTCTTGTCATGTTTCTTCTTTATCCTTTTTGAAGATCGCGTCAAGCTGGGACATGACCGTCTCCAGATTACTGACAACCTTCCTGTAGTCCATACGCTTGGGACCGATGATACCGATCGTGCCCTGGACGCCTTCCTCCAGCTCGTAGGTTGCTGTCACAATACTGCAGTCCTTCATGGACTGGACCGGCGATTCCGATCCGATATAGACCTGAATGCCCTGCTTGCCTTCCTCGTCCTGGGCGGTTTTGGCGATCAGCTCCGACAGTCCCTGCTTTTCCTCCAGGGCGTAAAGGAGCTGGCCTGTCTGCTCCCTGTCTCCCAGTTCGGGATACTTCAGCAGATTCGTTGTGCCGCTGGTGTAGATTTCGGTGTCGTCCTCCTCCTGGATGGCCTCGACGATCGTATCGATCAGGTCGCTGACCACCTGTCGGTGCTCCGCTGCCTGCCGCTTCATGTTCTGCAGAAGCTCCATGTTGATCTCCTGCAGGCTCAGGCCCTGAAGATAGGTGTTGAAGAGAAGATTCAGCTTGACGATCTCCTCACGCTCCACCGGCTCATCCAGATTCAGCAGCTTATGCTTGACGATATTGCCCTCCAGCATCATGACTGCCAGAAGCTGTTTTTCATCCACCGAGGAGAGCTGGATAAACTTTAATTTGTTTTTCCGGTTCTGCGGGGCGGTGATCATGGAAGCGTAATTGGTATTGGAAGCCAGGAGCCGGACCACCTGTTTCAGGATCTGTTCCAGCTTGTCCACCTTCTGGACCATCATTTCGTTTTCCCTGACAACCTCTTCAGTCTTGGCCGCCATCAGGTTATCCACATAGAAACGGTAACCCTTATCCGTGGGGATACGGCCGGCAGATGTATGGGGCTGGAAGATGTAGCCCATTTCCTCCAGATCCGACATTTCATTACGGATCGTCGCGGAGCTGAGCTTCAGGTCGGTAAATTTCGAAATGGTCCTTGAGCCCACCGGCTCGCCGGTATCCAGATAAGTCTGTATGATCGCGTTGAGTATTTTGGTTTTCCGCTCATCCAGTTCCACTTGAAATCACCTCTCTTTTCATTTGTTAGCACTCATCGTATTGGAGTGCTAACATCTTCTGCAATATAAAATAACACCAACGAACTTGTTTGTCAAGCGTGTTGATGTTATTTTTGCTTTTTATTTAAGAACATCCTAAATCCCTGTAAGCTTTACAGCAGAAACGCCGCCATGACCGGCGTGGCCACATCCAGACCCCTCTCTGTCAGAAAAAACCGGCCCTTTTCCCGGGCCAGAAGCCCCTGGGCACACAGCTTTTCCAGGACCGGACCGTAGATGTCGCCGATCCTTTTACCGAAGGCCGCCTCAAATTCCGCCTCGGATACACCGCGCATACAGCGCAGCCCCAGGAACATGGTCTCCTCCATGCGGGCCTGCTCCGTCAGACGCTCTTCCTCCGCCGGCGCAAAGGACGACATATATATAGGAAGATCGCGGGTATTTGAAAAACGGCGTTCATCCACCAGACTGGCGGCGCCAAGTCCCAGCCCCAGGTACTCTCCCCTGCGCCAGTAGACCAGATTATGCCTGCAGGCCCTGCCCGGCCTGGCAAAATTGGACACCTCATAGTGGTCATAGCCGGCTGCTTCAAGCCGCCGGCAGATCCGGTGATACATCTCCCGCTCCGTGTCTTCATCCGGCAGAGGGATAGCGGGTTTTCCAGGTGCATCCTCCCCGTACAGGTCCCAGAAGGGGGTGCCCGGTTCGATGATCAGGCTGTAGACGGAAAGATGCTCCGGCGCAAGAGCCAGCACCGCCTCCAGGCTTTCCATACAGGAGGAAAGGCTCTGGCCCGGCAGGGCTGACATAAGATCCACGTTGATATTGTCAAAGCCGGCCTCTCTGGCCGCCTCATAGCTTTTCAGGAAATCACTGAAGCTGTGGATTCTGCCCAGCAGGCGAAGCTCCTCATCCCGGGCCGACTGCAGGCCGAAGCTGATCCGGTTGATCCCGGCCTTTCGCATGGCGGAAAGCTTTTCTGCATCCACCGTCCCCGGATTGCATTCCATGGTCAGCTCGGCATCCTCCCGGAGGGAGAAATGGCGCCGTACATGGTCCATGAGGGCAAGCAGCTGGTCCCCGCTCATTAAAGAAGGGGTGCCGCCCCCGATAAAAAGGCTGGTCACTTCATAGCCTGAAAATGCCTGGGACCGGTAAGCCATCTCCGCTCCAAGGCGGTCCAGATAAGCCTGCCTGGCCGCCGCATCCGCCGGAAAGGACAGGAAGTCACAGTAGCGGCACTTTCTGACACAGAAGGGATAGTGTATATACAGGCTCAGGGCCTTTTTCTCATGATCATTCATCATCCAGCTTGAGGACACTCATGAAGGCCTTCTGCGGGATTTCCACATTGCCTACCTGACGCATACGCTTCTTGCCTTCCTTCTGCTTCTCCAGAAGTTTACGCTTACGGCTGATATCACCGCCGTAGCACTTGGCCAGGACATCCTTACGCATGGCCTTGACGGTCTCTCTGGCAATGATCTTGCTGCCGATGGCTGCCTGGATGGGCACTTCGAACAGCTGACGGGGGATCTCCTGCTTCAGCTTCTCACACATCTTACGGCCCCGCTCGTAGGCGGAATCGGCAAACACGATGAAGGACAGGGCGTCCACGGCCTCCTTATTGACCAGGATATCCAGCTTCACCAGCTCGGACCGCTGATAGCCCTTCAGCTCATAGTCAAAGGAGGCATAACCCCTGGACCTGGACTTTAAGGCGTCAAAGAAATCGTAGATGATCTCATTTAAGGGCAGCTCATATTTGAGCAGGGCTCTGGTGGTCTCCAGGTATTCCATACCCAGATAGACGCCGCGCCGCTCCATGCACAGATCCATGATTGGCCCGATATAGTCCGTCGTGACCATGATCTCCGCGGCGACCACCGGTTCTTCCATATAGTCGATCTCAGAGGGATCCGGCATATTGGAGGGATTGGACAGAGAGATCATCTCCCCGTTGGTCTTATGGATATGGTAGACGACCGAGGGGGCCGTGGTCACCAGATCCAGATTGTACTCACGCTCCAGGCGCTCCTGGATGATCTCCAGATGGAGCAGGCCCAGAAAACCGCAGCGGAAACCGAAACCAAGGGCCACCGAGGTCTCCGGCTCATAAAAGAGGGAGGCGTCATTGAGCTGCAGCTTTTCAAGGGCATCCCTCAGATCCGGATACCTGGCACCGTCCGCCGGATACATACCGCAGTAGACCATGGGATTGACCTTCTTGTAGCCCGGCAGCGGCTCATCACAGGGATGGTCCGCATCCGTGATGGTATCACCTACCCGGGTCTCCCGCAGGTTCTTGATGCTGGCCGTCATATAACCGACCATGCCTGCCGAAAGCTCGTCACAGGGGATAAACTGGCCGGCGCCGAAATAGCCCACCTCGACCGTTTCGAACTCGGCCCCGGTGGCCATCATGCGTACACGGGTCCCCTTGGCGATCCGCCCCTCCTTGACCCTGAAAAAGACGATGACACCTTTGTAGGAATCATAGACAGAGTCGAAGATCAGCGCCTTTAAGGGCGCATCCGGATCCCCGGTGGGGGCCGGGATCTTTTCGATGATCTGCTCCAGAACTTCTTCAATATTGATACCGTTTTTGGCTGAGATCCTGGGGGCGTCCTCCGCCTCGATGCCGATGACATCCTCGATCTCGGTGACGACCCTGTCGGGATCTGCGCTGGGCAGGTCGATCTTATTGATGACCGGCATGACATCCAGATCATGGTCCAGGGCCAGATAGACATTGGCCAGGGTCTGGGCTTCCACGCCCTGAGCCGCGTCCACCACCAGGATGGCGCCGTCACAGGCAGCCAGACTCCTGGAAACCTCATAATTAAAATCCACATGTCCCGGGGTGTCGATCAGATTGTAGATATATTCCTCCCCGCTTTTGGACTTATAGACGATACGCACGGCCTGGGACTTGATGGTGATGCCCCGCTCCCGCTCCAGATCCATGTTGTCCAGGACCTGGTCCTGCATTTCCCTGAGGGTCAGGGTGCCGGTCTTTTCGATGATCCGGTCCGCAAGGGTGGATTTGCCGTGATCTATATGGGCAATGATACAAAAATTTCTTATTTTACTCTGGTCGACCTGCAATGTGGATCTCCTTCCGAAGTGTTTTCGTTTTTATTCATATACAAGCCGTATTATATACGATTTTCCCCGTCCATTCAAGCATTTTCATCTTGACAAAAACAGAAGCATCAACTACACTATAATAGTATGTTTACATTAGAACGTCCGTGTCCGGGTTAATGCATAACAGACTAAAAAGTGAATCAGGTATTCATTACGTTTGGAGGTGTAAAAGTTGGCTAATATCAAATCCGCTAAGAAGAGAATTCTCGTCAATGAGACAAAGGCTCTCAGAAACAAAATGATCAAATCAGG
>CADAIF010000136.1 GCA_902787905.1 uncultured Lachnospiraceae bacterium | reverse complement strand
TATCTGGGCGAGGAGATCGATATCCATGCCGGCGGCGAGGACCTTATCTTCCCGCATCATGAGAATGAGATCGCCCAGAGTGAAAGCTGCTCCGGCAAGACCTTTGCCCGCTACTGGATGCATAATGGTTTCCTGAATATCAATAATGTTAAAATGTCCAAGTCCCTGGGTAATTTCCTGACCGTCCGCGGCATCAGTGAAAAGTATGATCTGCAGGTTCTCCGTTTCTTCATGCTCAGTGCCCATTACAGAAGCCCGCTGAATTTCAGTGACGACCTCATGCAGGCTTCCAAAAACAGTCTGGAGCGTATCCTGACCTCCGTGGACCGTCTCAGGTCTCTGGCTGTCGGCGAGAAGGCAATGAGTGATGAAGAAGCCGGCGTAAAGGATGAGATCGCTGCCCTGGTCGCCAAATATGAGGCGGCAATGGATGATGATTTTAATACGGCAGATGCTGTATCTGCGGTCTTTGAGCTGGTACGTCTGGTCAATATCAAGGTGACTGCGGATTCTTCCAAAGCCCTCAGGGATGAAGCTTTAGATACCATTGTCAGGCTTTGTGACGTGCTGGGTATCATTACCGAGAAGAAGGAGGAGATCCTCGATGAGGAGATCCAGGCGCTGATCGATGAGCGTCAGGCTGCCCGTAAGGCTAAGAATTTTGCCAGGGCGGATGAGATCCGTGATCTGCTTGCCTCTAAGGGCATTATCCTGAAGGATACCAGGGAGGGCGTCAAATGGAGCAGAGCCTGAGTGCTTTTGCTGAATGGTTCAGGCAGACCTGGCATATCCGTAAGGAAGATATGAGGGATTATTCCCCTCTGACACTGGCTTATATCGGCGATGCGGTCTATGAACTGGTGGTGCGCTCTTACGTGGTAGGCAGGGGCAACGCGCCGGTGGAAAAGCTCCATATGAAGACCAGCCGCATGGTCAGGGCTCAGGCCCAGGCCGGCCTGATCGAGCAGCTGAAGCCTGTGCTGACTGAGGAGGAGCTGGCTGTCTACCGGAGGGGCAGGAATGCCCGTTCTGCCACAAAAGCAAAGAATGCTACCACAGGGGAATACAGGAGAGCCACGGGCTGTGAGGCCCTGATCGGCTACCTGTTCCTGACTGAAGAATATGAACGCCTGGTCCGTCTGATCCATGACGGACTGAAGGCGATGGAAATGATAGAAGGGTAGGGGTGCTGCTGCCCCTGTCCTTCCGGGAGGTTTATATGGAAAATTCAGAGTCCAGGATCGAGGGACGCAATCCCGTGATCGAGGCTTTCAGGTCCGGCAGGACCATTGACAAACTTTTTGTCCTTGACGGATGTCAGGACGGGCCCGTCAGGACCATCATCCGTGAGGCCAGAAAAAAGGATGTCATCATTAATTTTGTGACTAAGGAACGTCTGGACCAGATGTCCGAGACCCACCATCATCAGGGGGTTATTGCCATTGCCGCGGCCTTTTCCTACGCTGCGGTGGATGAAATTCTGAAAAAGGCTGAGGACAAGGGGGAAGCGCCTTTCCTTTTCCTTCTGGATGGTATTGAGGATCCTCATAATCTCGGCGCTATTATCAGGACAGCCAATCTGGCAGGCGCTCACGGTGTGATCATTCCCAAGCACAGGGCAGTCGGACTGACAGCTGTGGCTGCCAGAGCTTCGGCAGGTGCCATTTCTTTCACACCGGTGGCCAAGGTGACCAATCTGGGTCAGACCATCGACCAGCTGAAGGAAAAAGGCATCTGGTTTGTCTGTGCGGATATGGCCGGTGAAGTCATGTACAGACAGAATCTGACCGGGCCCATCGGTCTGGTGATCGGCAGTGAGGGCGAGGGCGTCAGCCGCCTGATCCGTGAGAAATGTGACATGACTGCCGCCATCCCCATGAAGGGAGATATTGATTCTCTGAACGCCTCTGTAGCGGCGGGTGTTCTGGCTTATGAGATTGTACGTCAGAGGATACAAAAAAATGTCACTTAAATGGTGCTTGACAATAGGCCCCTCTCTATGCTATATTAGTTGACGGACAATTGAAATGCTGATGTGGCTCAGCGGTAGAGCACTTCCTTGGTAAGGAAGGGGTCACGGGTTCAATTCCCGTCATCAGCTGTAGGAGAGCGGCTTTTCATAAGCCGCTCTTTGTTTTTTATCAGGATTATTTCAGCGGAGGAACATCATGGAAAAAGAAGAGATTCGCGCAGGAGAAGCTGCGGGCGAGAAGGAAGTCGTTTCCCGTAATTTTATCGAGCTTGAGATCGACAAGGATATTGCCGAGGGTAAAACTCAGGTGGTCTGCACCCGTTTTCCGCCGGAGCCGAACGGTTATCTGCATATCGGTCACGCCAAGTCCATTCTTCTGAACTACGGACTGGCTCAGGAATACGGCGGAAAGTTCAATCTGCGTTTTGACGATACCAATCCCACCAAGGAGAAAACCGAGTTTGTCCAGTCCATCATCAGTGATGTGGAGTGGCTGGGCGCGCACTATGACGGTGAGGTTAAATTTGCTTCCAATTATTTTGAGGAGATGTATGAGGCGGCCGTGACCCTGATCAAAAAGGGTAAGGCTTATGTCTGTGATCTGACAGCCGAACAGATCCGTGAGTACCGCGGCACACTGACTGAGCCGGGTAAAGAGAGTCCTTACAGAAACAGGTCTGTGGAAGAGAACCTGAAGCTGTTTGAGGAAATGAAAAACGGTGTCTATCCGGATGGCTCCAAAACCCTTCGTGCCAAAATCGATATGGCTTCTCCCAATATCAATATGAGGGATCCGGTCATCTACAGGGTGGCACGTATGACCCATCATAATACCGGTGATACCTGGTGTATCTATCCCATGTATGATTTCGCTCATCCGATCGAGGATGCCATCGAGGGTGTTACCCATTCCATCTGCACTCTGGAGTTTGAGGACCACAGACCTCTTTATAACTGGGTGGTTGAGGAAGTCGGTTATGAAAATCCGCCCAGACAGATCGAGTTTGCCAAGCTGTATCTGACCAATGTGGTCACCGGCAAGCGTTATATCAAGCGTCTGGTGGAGCAGGGCATCGTAGACGGCTGGGATGATCCCCGTCTGGTGACGATCGCTGCCTTAAGGCGCCGCGGCTATACGCCGGAGGCCCTCCGTAAGTTCATGGAGCTGGTCGGTGTTTCCAAGAGCAACAGTTCTGTGGATTACGCCATGCTGGACTACTGCATCCGTGAGGATCTGAAAATGAAGAAGCCGCGTATGATGGCTGTCCTGCATCCGCTGAAGCTGGTCATCGATAATTATCCGGAAGGTCAGATCGAATACCTGGATGTGCCCAACAATCAGGAAAATGAAGCACTGGGTACCAGGAAGGTGCCTTTCTCCAGAAATCTTTACATCGAAGCTGAGGATTTTATGGAGGTGCCGCCTAAGAAGTACTTCCGTCTCTATCCGGGCAATGAAGTCCGTCTGATGAGTGCCTACTTTGTCACATGTACGGATGTGGTCAAGGATGAGAACGGCAACGTCGTTGAGGTTCACTGCACCTATGATCCCGAAACGAAGAGCGGTTCCGGTTTCACCGGCCGTAAGGTTAAGGGTACCATTCACTGGGTCGCCTGTGAGACAGCTGTGGAAGCACAGGTCCGTCTCTATGAGAATCTGGTAGATGAGGAGAAGGGCGTTTACAATAAGGAAGATGGTTCCGTCAATGTGAATCCCAATTCTCTGACTGTGCTGGATCACTGTTATCTTGAGCCTTCCTTTGAAGGCGCTGTCGGCGGCGACAGCTATCAGTTCGTCAGGAACGGTTTCTTCTGTATCGACAGTAAGGACTCCAGACCGGATGCGCTGGTCTTCAACAGGATCGTGGCTTTGAAGAGCTCTTTCAAGCTTCCCAAGTAAAAAAATAGCAAAAATCGAGAAAAATAGAGAAAAATAAAGAAATCGGGAGATAAATGCATAAAATCTCCCGATTTCGGCAATTATGGAAAGTTGCACTTGTCACAAAAAACAGATACTATAACTAACGACAGTTAGCACTCAAACATGGTGAGTGCTACTAAAACAAAAGGATCTTTCTACAGGAGGCTATAAAGATGAAATTAGTTCCACTTAGCGACAGAGTCGTTTTAAAGCAGCTTGAAGCAGAAGAGAAGACAAAGTCCGGTATCATCCTGACTGCGCAGTCTCAGGAAAAGCCCCAGGAGGCTGAAGTGATCGCAGTCGGCCCCGGCGGTATGGTTGACGGCAAGGAAGTTGCCATGCAGGTCAAGGTCGGTCAGAAGGTCATTTATTCCAAATATGCGGGCACAGAGGTCAAGCTGGAAGGCGAGGAGTACATCATCGTCAGACAGAACGACATTCTGGCAGTTGTTGAATAATAGAAGAGAGTTACAGGAGGTATAAGTCATTATGGCAAAGGAAATCAAATACGGAGCAGAGGCCAGAAAGGCCCTGGAAGCCGGCGTAAACCAGCTGGCGGATACAGTCAGAGTAACACTTGGTCCGAAAGGCCGCAACGTCGTTCTTGACAAGGCATTCGGCACACCGCTGATCACAAACGATGGCGTGACCATCGCCAAGGATATCGAGCTTGAGGACGCTTTCGAGAACATGGGCGCCCAGATCGTCAAGGAAGTCGCCACAAAGACAAATGATGTGGCCGGCGACGGTACAACAACAGCCACTGTTCTGGCTCAGGCAATGATCAACGAAGGTATGAAGAACCTGGCTGCAGGCGCTAACCCCATCATCCTGAGAAAGGGTATGCAGAAGGCTACTGAGTGTGCTGTTGAAGCCATCGCTGCCATGAGCTCCAAGCTGAACGGCAAGGATCAGATCGCCAAGGTTGCTGCTATTTCCGCTGGTGATGAGTCTGTCGGTGAAATGGTTGCTGACGCTATGGAGAAGGTGACCAACAACGGCGTGATCACCATCGAGGAATCCAAGACGATGAAGACCGAGCTTGACCTGGTTGAAGGTATGCAGTTCGATCGTGGTTTCCTGTCCGCTTACATGTGCACAGATATGGATAAAATGACAGCTGAGCTGGACAATCCCTTTATTCTGATCACTGATAAGAAGATTTCCAATATTCAGGAGATCCTGCCCCTCCTTGAGCAGATCGTACAGAACGGCGCCAAGCTCCTCATCATCGCTGAGGATGTCGAGGGCGAGGCTCTGACAACTCTGGTCCTGAATACACTGAGAGGTACCTTCAAGGTTGTCGCTGTCAAGGCTCCGGGTTACGGCGACAGAAGAAAGGAAATGCTCCAGGATATCGCTGTTCTGACAGGCGGAACAGTCATCTCTTCCGAGCTTG
>CADAIF010000135.1 GCA_902787905.1 uncultured Lachnospiraceae bacterium | reverse complement strand
ATCGCCGGGATCAGGCTGAGCAGCATGGGCAGCTCAGCCACCGGATTTGCGGCGATATGACGGACAAAGCTTAATAAGATATACATCACGGCTCCGATACACCAGGCTGCAGCTGACATGAGCAGACAGAAAATGTATTTTTCTTTGACATAGGTTTTTCGCTCGTAAGGCAGGGTCATCAGGAAGCCCAGACCGTTATCGAACTCATCATAACTCAAGGTTCCGACCGCTGTGATCATGGCCAGCATGGTGAGGTAGCCGATCAGGAAAGCGCCATCCATGGACATTCCCATGATCACTGCCATAACGACAAAGATCAGAAGGGTCTGTTTTCTTGTCAGTGTAAGCCGGATATCTTTTTCCAGAAGTCCAAACATCTTATTTACCCCCTGTCATCATTAGTATCAGATCATCTACATTACCGTTCTCAATGACGATTCCCGGATAGTTCTCCATGTAGAACTGTTTTTCATTCGTGAAGCATTCGTAACCGAAGGCTTCTTTTTTTGTGCTGAGGATATATTTTTTGTCGAGCTTTTCGTAGACGTCCTCACTGACCTTCAGAAGGGCGTAACTGCTCAGGATGGTGTCGGTATCCTCATGAAGAATGATCTTTCCGTCGTGGATCAGGTAGATATCATCGCACAGGCCTTCAAGGTCCGAAGAGATGTGTGAGGTCAGCAGGATAGAGCAATTTTCATGATCGACCAGATACTGACGCAGGAGGTCGAGTATATCATTTCTGGCACCGACGTCAAGGCCGGCTGTCGGTTCATCCATGATGAGCAGCTGTGCATTGTGGCTGATGGCGGTGAGCACGCGGAGCTTCGCGCGCATACCTGTGGAAAAGTCCTTCACCTGCTTGTCCATGGGAAGCTTTTGCGCGTGGCAGTAGTTGGTGAAAAGGGCTTCATCAAAAGCCGGATACATCTTTCTGAGGATGCAGAGAATGTCCTTGACACGCAGATAGGCGCTGAAGCCGGAGTCTGACAGGGCAGCACCGATCGCAGCTTTTTCACTGCCGGTAAGGGCGGAAGCATCTTTGCCATTGATGCTCACATGGCCTGAGTCCGGTCTGATCAGTCCCAGTATGGCTTTTATGGCCGTGCTTTTGCCGGCGCCGTTTTTACCGACGATGCCGGTGACGGTGCCCTCCGGGATCTCCAGAGAGATATCCAGGCGAAAGTCTCCATAGGTTTTTACAAGATTATCAACTTTGACCATTAGTAGTCCTCCAAAATGATCTCAACGATCTTAAGAATATCTTCTTTCGTGAATCCGATGGCGCTTGCCTTTTGAATGGCAGCGGCGAAGTCGTCCTCCACAGTCTTTTTCCGTGCTTCCATGGCCAGCTGCCGGTCAGCCTGGGCAACATAGGTGCCTTTTCCGTGCACGGTGATGACAAAACCTTCTTCCTCCAGCCTGTCGTAGGCTTTTTTTACTGTAAGGGCGCTGATGCGCAGCTGGCCGGAGAGTGACCTGACAGATGGAAGTACGTCGTTTTCTTTGAGGCTGCCGTTTATGATCTCGCTTTTGATCTGACCCATCAGCTGCTCATAAATGGGCACCATTGAAGTATTGTTTAAAATGATATGCATATCTTAACCTCCACAAACAGTATATAACAGCATATAACTGTTGTCAACTGTTATATGCTGTTTGCAGACAAAAAAGGAGAACCGCCCTGTCCCCTTGCTGTCGCCTTGTCCCTTTCTGCGTATATATGGTATAATAGTCATATTACACGAACGGGCAGAGGGGGAGGTGAGTGATCCATGGAATTGTCGGAGCTGACGGCTTATGCGGGCGACCGTTATCAGATGTATGAGAAGTTCATGTGGAAGGATTTCCCGGGCTTTTCCGTGCTGGCTCACCCGAAGACCGGCAAATGGGTCGCCCTCTTAATGCGGCAGTGGGACACGGATACAGGCACCGAGATCCAGCGCTGCGACATGAAGTGCGGCAGGGGCGCACTTCAGAGCTTTTCCAGACCCTATCTATCCCTGCCGGTCCGGATGCATGGGGATAAGTGGATCGGCATTGCCTTCGACCGGAGGACGGAGGCGGATACGGTCTTTGCCCTGCTGGACCTGGCGATGACAGAGGAAAAGCGGCCTGGCTTTACCATCGTCCTTGAATCTCCCGTGAAGGCGAGTGAGCAGTCTTATCAGGAAACGCTGCTGCCTTTTCCGGGGAGCCCTGTCCGCCCGGCCCGGGAGACGACGCCGGAGCGGCTCAGGCAGATGCGTCATCTGTTTGAATACGGGATCGAGTCTGTAGAGACAAGGGCCGGGAATTTTTACAGGCAGGCCGTCTTTATGCAGGATTATGAGGACGACTTACCCTGGACCGGCAGCTTCAGCCAGTATTTTCCGACCTACCGGGACATGACGACCCGGCAGCTTCGGGGCTACTTTACCTGGCGGACGCATCTGAGGAAGGGGGAGTATCAGCCCATTGCCTCATCCGCCGCCTATATATACATTTATGAACTCCTGAATGGCATCGGCTGCGCATCTCCGGAGGATAGTCTGCAAAAGCTCAGAGATTTTGAAAAGGGCTTTCTGGACTCCGGCATCGGGGATGAGCGGATACGCCCCAACCTGCACCGCTGGATGCTGGAATTTGCCGTGCTTAAGAATCTGCCGGCAGATCTTGCCGAAGAGGTCGCGGATCCGGCACTGATCCGGGGGGATATGGCCCTGGCTGCCCTTAAGGCCCCGGATGCCTGTTCAGACGAGATTCTGTTCGAGGCGCTCTGTTATTTCGGCAAGAAGAAACTGGCGTCGACACCTGTCCTGGTCAAAGAACCTGAGCGGGGCAGGCATCTTTTTTGCGAGGCCTGGCGGAAGGCGCAAGGCTATCAGATCAAGGATAAGAACCTGTTTACCCTCTGCTTCGGCGAAATGCAGACCCGGCGCTGGCATCCCCTTTATAACGCGGTTTATTGTGAGAGGACAAGGCCTGAAGACCGGGATTATCGGCTGAGTGACGTTCGCACCTATGCATGCAGAAACGGCATCTGGCAGATGTCGGCTTATGAAAAGCTGTTTTTTGACAAGGACCTTCTGCAGGGCTTTTTGCATGAGACAGAGGCGAAGCTGAGGCGTTATCTGAAATGTGGTCGTCCCCTGCGGGAAAAGGCCGCGGATGCCTGGGCCATTCCTTACATCGAGGCGGTGATCCGGGAGGATGAAAAAGCCGTTATCGAGGCTTCAAGGCCGAAGATTACTATTGACCTTTCCGGTCTGGAGAAGATCCGCAGGGATGCCATGACGACGAGGGACAGTCTGCTGATCGATGAGGCGCAGGATTTCCATGAGGAGACCGAAGAAGCAGCGGCCGAGGCCGGGACGGAAGATGCTGCCGAGGCCCGGACGGATCTGCAGAAGGAGATGCTGCCTGAGGATATCCCGCTGGATGCGCTGCAGGTTCAGATACTCCGCAGTCTGCTTGAAGGCGGCGATGCGGCAAAGATCATGAAAGACAATCATCTGATGCCCTCGATCGTGGCGGATGCCATCAATGAGGCTTTCTTTGATGAGATCGGGGATACAGTGCTGCTCTGCGAGGGTGACCTGCTCAGTCTTGTGGAGGATTACATAGAGGACGTTGAGAATTACCTTGGAGGATGATGCCATGGACACACATAAAAAGGTACCGAAGCGGATCGCGCAGACGGTCCTGAATTCATTAAAGGGCGGCGTGGTGCCCCGTATCGGTCTGCCCTATATCACGGTGGGCAGGAAAAGTGAGATCGAAGCCCTGCTGCACGATGTGGATATCATCGCCGAGGGCGGCGCCTCTTTCCGTTTTATCGTGGGCCGTTACGGCAGCGGCAAGAGCTTCCTTCTGCAGACTATCCGCAATTATGTGATGGACCGGGGTTTTATCGTGGCTGACGCGGATCTTTCCCCGGAAAGACGTCTGCAGGGCACAAGGGGCCAGGGCCTGGCCACCTACCGGGAGCTGATCTCCAATCTTTCCACCAAAACCAGACCTGAGGGCGGGGCGCTGACCCTGATCCTGGACCGGTGGATCAGTGCCGTGCAGAACGAAGCCATGCAGGAGACCGGACTTGCGCCCGGGGATCCTGCCCTGACAGCAGCTGCAGACCAGAAGATCTATGCCGTGACCGCATCTGTCAGTGAGATGGTCCACGGCTTTGAGTTCGGCAAATTGCTTTCTGCCTACTACCGGGCTTATGTTGAGGGCGATGATGAGACCAAGGCCGGGGTGGTGAAGTGGTTCCGCGGGGAATATGCCCTGAAGCGTGAGGCCAGGGAAGCCCTCGGGGTCAACATCATCATCACAGATGACGACTGGTATGACTATCTGAAGCTTTTTGCGGTCTTTTTCCGGCTGGCCGGTTATCAGGGGATGATGATCATGGTGGATGAGCTGGTAAACATCTTTAAGATCCCTAATTCCATCACCCGCCAGTACAATTATGAGAAGCTTCTGACCATGTACAATGATACACTGCAGGGCAAGGCAAAGTACCTGGGCATCATCATGGGCGCGACGCCGCAGGCCCTGGAGGACAAGCGGCGGGGCATCTACAGCTATGAGGCCCTGCGGTCAAGGCTGGCGGAGGGGCGTTTTTCAAGGCCCGGTTCCAGAGACCTTCTGGCGCCGGTGATCCGGCTGGAGCCCCTGACGCCTGAGGAGATGCTGGTCCTTTGCGAAAAGCTGGCGGAGATGCATGCGGGGCTTTACGCTTATACGCGCAGCGTTTCCACAGATGATCTGGCCCATTTTATTAAAATTGAGTACGGTCGTATCGGGGCAGACCAGAACATCACGCCCCGTGAGGTGATCCGTGATTTTATCGAGCTGCTGGACCTCCTGTATCAGCACGAGGATATGGATATCGCGGCCCTTCTGGATTCCGATGAGTTTTCCTATGCCGGTTCCGAGGCTGTCTCTGACAATTCGGCGTCCGGCTTTGCGGAGTTTACGATATGAATGTGTATGAGCGCTACGCGCCTTTTATCAAGGACTATATCTACCGGTCCGGCTGGCAGAGCCTGCGGGCGGTGCAAAATGCTGCCGGGGACGCCATCTTTAACACAGAGGAGAATGTGCTGCTGACGGCTTCGACGGCCTCCGGCAAGACGGAAGCGGCCTTTTTCCCCATTCTGACGCTTTTAGATGAGGAGCCGTCACGCAGTGTGGGCGTTCTTTATATCGCGCCGCTGAAGGCCCTGATCAATGACCAGTTCGGGCGCTTAAACGAGCTCTGTGAGGAGGCGGGCATCCGTGTCACCCGCTGGCACGGGGACGCGGCCC
>CADAIF010000134.1 GCA_902787905.1 uncultured Lachnospiraceae bacterium | reverse complement strand
GCGGTCTATGCAGACGATGTATCCTCCTGTGAGTTTATCACCACTGTCGCCAGCCTTCTTTATGTTCAGTCTGTCATCACCTCGGGCCACTTTCTCCGTCAGGCAATGCACGCCATAATAGACACCGTCGAGAATCAGTTCACAGAACCTGCTTTTCGGTACATATTCAAAATAGCCCTCCGCCAAAGAGAAAGAGAGCGCATTACGGATGAGCGAGCGGTCGTTATAAGGTGCCAGCAGTGCCCAGTCGTTGTCTGTTCCCATGCCCAGCAGCGGAGCATTGCGCTTGGTACCATTGTTCTCATAACTGTCTGTCAACAGTTTGATGGAATAGGGCTTTTTAGCGGAATAAGAGAACGAAGAATTGCCCCGGTATCTGACACCGATATAACCCTCATAATCAATGGTTTGATTGGGGTGTGCAAGCGTATCATCATAGTTTATCCCGTCCGGGTTGTTCACAATCTTCATCCATGCCGACACACGATTCTCTTTGTCGATCTCGTGCCCCAACGTGTTGATGAAGACAATGGGAAGGTTTGTCTCACCTATACGGATGTCTTTCACCTCTGGTGGATAATTCTGTGCCTGACATAGACAAACTGCGACAGCCCACAAGGCCAGCACCATCAAAAATTTCGTTAGCTTCATATTCTTTATTTGTACGATTTACTTTGTAACGGCCGGCAAGGTCTTTTCTTCCGGCATCAGCCATCACAGCGATTGCAAAAATACTATTTTTTTGTAGAAGAAACGAAAACCGGCCGCTAAATAGAAGTCATTTGTAGGCTGGCGCATCTTCTCACGGTCAAGTTTTTCTCCTATGATTTGTCAAATATAATATTTTTTGATTAGTTTTGCAACATCAAACAGAAAAAACGCCCAAACACAATGTACTTCACCATGAAAAGATTTTTCACCAGCATGGTCATGACCTTACCCTGACACGCAAAACCATCCTCCGCCACAGCCTTCATGTAACCAATGCCATCCGTCGTATAACCGGTAAGAATGCCCTGGTCATTGACCACAGTATTGACAGCCCCCGTCAGTAAAGAAGCCTCCGACAGACGGTCACAGTACTCACACATGAGCTGCTTGTCAGGCATGGTCAGGTTAAAGCCCCGGGCCCCCAGGGCACGCAGACCCTCAACCGCGGTCTTCAACGTATCCGAGCCCACGTCAAAAGCCATATAAAGATAGTCCAGGCCCAGCAGGGCAAAGGCCGTATTATGCATGGATGGAGAAATGGTGTGGGCAACGGGATGCCCAAGCAGACAGATCAGGCCGGTACGGCCGGTGACAGACTGAGACATTTTAAGGATCCTCCGATGGCTTAAAAGAGATAAGGACTGCCGCTAAAAGCAGCAGTCCTGAGATGACCTGTTCAAAAAAGATTATACTCTCTTCAGATATTCACCGGTTCTGGTGTCGATCTGGATCTTGTCGCCCTCATTGACGAAAAGGGGAACATAGACAAGAGCGCCGGTCTCAACAGTGGCGGGCTTGGTAGCGCCTGTTGCGGTATTGCCCTTGACGCCCGGCTCGGTCTCAGTGATGACCAGTTCAACAAACATAGGCGGCTCAACGGAGAAGATCTGGCCATTATGGGAAAGCATGGTGACCATTTCATTCTCTTTGACAAATTTCATGGCATCGCTGATGTCGTCCCTGGGAAGGGCAACCTGATCATAGGTGTCTGTATTCATGAAATTATAAAGATCGCCGTCATCATAGAGATACTGCATTGTGATTTTATCTACATGGGCTGCCGGGAACTTTTCAGTGGGGCGGAAAGCTGTTTCAACAACACCGCCGGTCTTGATCTTTCTGTATTTTGTTCTGACAAATGCAGCGCCTTTACCTGGTTTTACATGCTGAAACTCGATAATCTGGCAAAGCTCGCCATCAATTTCAACTGTGACGCCATTCCTGAAATCGCCTGCTGTAATCATTCAAATTTCCTCCTTGGATTTACTGTTTCTAGTATATAAAAATTATAGTCAGTTTTCAACCTTTTTTCTGTGTTTTTTGTAAAAGAAGAGGACGATCCGCTCAAGATAACGCTTTAAAACGATCTGGATCTCTTCCTTCGGATCCATGGGCGTGACCAGGATGCTGCGGATCTGACATCGCCTGGCCCCCCAGACATCGGTAAAAAGCTGGTCGCCGATAAAGACCGTATTGCGCCTGTCTGTCCCCATCATGGCCATGGCCTTTTCATAGCCGGCCCTGCCGGGCTTTCCGGCCTTGAAAACATAATGGACGCCGATGGGGTCGTTAAAGGTCCTGACCCTGGGTTCCTTATTGTTGGAAAGAAGGCAGCATTCAAAACCGATGGCCTTCAGCCGCTCAAAGAGCCTGATGGCGCGTTCATCCGCCGGCGCGCCGTGGGGAACCAGGGTATTGTCGATGTCATAGATGATGCCCCTGAAGCCCTGACTGTAGAGACCTTCGTAGTCGATGACATAAGCCGAATCCAGCCATTCATCCGGATAAAAACAAGCCAGCATAGTTCGTCCTCTTACATCTCCCGGCGCCGAAGGATATCATGGTCCTCCAGAGCCTCTCCCACATCTATAAAGAAACGCTGTTTGGGATGCGGACAGCTTTCCATGGGCTGCCCCTCTTCATCTGCCATCTCCCTGACCGTCACCGTCAGGTTGCGGCCGTCCGGCTTCATGACTTCGATCTCCTCTCCCACCGAGAACTTATTCCGCTGATAAAGGCCATAGCGGCCATTTTGATCCCGGCCTTCCACAATACCCAGATAGGTATAGGCCTTCTCATAAGTATTGCTGTCGTAGATCTGGGCCTCATGAGAGGGCTTGCCGAAGAAAAAGCCGGTGGTAAAGGGCCGGAAGGTACACTTGGCGATCTCCTCCCTGTAATGGGGCAGGTTCTGCCGGTAAAGGGCCGGATCCTTCAAATAATCATCAATGGCCTGCCGGTAGGTGCGGGCCACCACTGCCACATAAAGGGCCGTCTTCATACGGCCTTCAACCTTAAAGCTGTCAATGCCGGCCTCCACAAGCTCCGGAATGTGATCGATCATGCACAGATCCCTGGAATTGAAAATGAAGGTTCCCCGCTCATTTTCATAGACCGGGAAATACTCGCCCGGTCTGGTCTCCTCCATCACCGCATAGTTCCATCTGCAGGGATGGGTGCAGGCACCCTGATTGGCGTCCCTGCCTGTCAGGAAATTACTGAGCAGGCATCTGCCGGAGTAGGAAATGCACATGGCCCCGTGAACAAAGGTCTCAATTTCCATGTCCTCCGGGATATGGGCCCTGATCTCCTTCAGCTCATCAAGGGACAGCTCCCGGGCGGACACCACACGCTTAGCCCCAAGACTGTGCCAGAAAAGATAGGTCCCGTAATTGGTATTGTTGGCCTGGGTACTGATATGGATATCAGTTTCAGGCAGGATCTCCCTGGCCATGGTAAAGACGGCCGGATCAGAGATGATCAGGGCATCCGGCCCGATCTCCTTCAGCTCGTGAAGGTAGGCCCTGACCGGTTCCAGATCCTCATTATGGGCCAGGATATTGACGGTCACATAAACCTTAACCCCTCTTTCATGGGCAAAGGCGATGCCTTCCTTCATATCCTCCGGGGAAAAATTTCTGGACTTGGCCCTCAGACTGAAGACCTCGCCGCCGATATAGACGGCGTCCGCCCCGTAGATCACGGCCGTTTTCAGCACCTCAAGGCTCCCGGCCGGTATCAGTAATTCTGTTTTTCTCATACTGTTTCTCCTGTATCTTTAAGGGGTCGGGAAATTTTTGTGCTCAGCGCGACCCCGTCCCCCACGGTCAGAATGGCGGTCTCGAAATCATCGGAATGCTTTAATTCCCAGATATAGTCCCGCATACGGCTGTGAATGGTCCTGTTTCTGCGGGTAACAGCGTATCTGGACATGGCAATGTCCCCTTCCTGAAGCACGTTGTCAGAGATCAGAAGCCCCCCGCTTTTAAGCAGACGCCTGACATGGGGCAGGAAGTGAATATACTGTCCCTTGGCCGCGTCCATGAAGATCATATCAAAGCCCGGCGTCAGATCCGCCATGACCTTCAGGGCATCCCCCTCCAGGAGCCGGATCCGGTCAGCCATGCCGGCTGCGGTAATGTTGGCTCTGGCAATGGGTATCCTTTTCTCATAATTCTCAATCGTCGTGATGGACGCGCCCGGCGCCAGACATTCCCCCATCATGATGGCGGAATAGCCTGTGGCGGTCCCCACCTCCAGAAGACGCATGGGCCTTTGAAGGCGTATCAGGGTCCGAAGCAGGGCCCCGGTTTCCGGCCGGATGATCGGCACATCTGCCGCAAGGGCTTCCTTTCGCACCCTTTCCAGTACCGGACTGCCCGTAGATTCCAGAGAATGCAGATAGGCAGTCAGCCTCTCGTCAACGATCATGCTTCTTTCCTTTCCTGTGACAATTCGCAAAACAGGCACGGCCGCCCCGGGGCAGCCATGCCTGGATCATTTTCATTTCAGCCCATTTAAAACTCCCCTGAATCCTCCTCCAGAGGAATACCGGTGATGACCGACAGCATTTCATCCATGGTCATGTTCTCATTTGAGGATGCTTCACCGCATGCAGTCAGCGGACATGCCGCCAGTACCAGTGCCCCCGCCAGCGCGAGCATTTTGCGTTTCATAAGCAATCTCCTTTTCCGCCGGATCACGAATCTTCCAGCAAAATCAGTTCTTCCAGCATATCGTCCATTTGCTGCCGGATTTCTTCCAGCCGCAGGCAGACCTGCTGCATCTTCTCATAATCGCCCGCAACGGATTCATCCGAGAGCGATTCCTGCAGCGCGTTCTGTTCCGCCTGCAAGGCATCCATTTCCTGTTCAATGCGTTTCTGTTCTGCACGGCGCTTAGCTTCCAGGCTGCGCTGCTCCTTCGAGCGGTAGCCGGATTTTTTATCCTCTTCGGCTTTCCGGCGTTTTTCCTCGGCAGCAGCCGCCTGCTCCGATTCCGTCTTCCGGCGGATCTGCTCCTGATAGACCGAGAATCTGCCCTTGAAGCGTTCCAGCGTGCCGTTTTCCATGACAAACAGGTTGTCCGCGATGCGGTCGAGCAGATAGCGGTCGTGGCTGACGAACAGGATCGTGCCGTCAAAATCGCAGAGCGCCTGCTCAAGGATCTCCTTTGTCGAGAGGTCGAGGTGGTTGGTCGGCTCATCGAGCAGCAGCACATTGCCGTGCTCCATCATGAGAATCGCGAAGCAGAGTTTTGCGCGCTCGCCGCCGGAGATGACGCCGGTTTCCTTGAACACATTCTCGCCGGTC
>CADAIF010000133.1 GCA_902787905.1 uncultured Lachnospiraceae bacterium | reverse complement strand
CGGTAGACCACGCCGCCTTTGATCGCATCAGCTGATTAAAGGAGTGGCTGACATAACCATAGTTATTATTAGACACAGCGGCCAGGCCGTCAGCGACAGTCATGTCGGATTCCCTGATCTGGATCGTCATGTTGGCCTGATGCCTCTCCCCATCGTCTTTATTGATATACATCTGATGGCAGGTGTGAATGATCAGAAGCCCGTCCGCTTCCTGCATGACCAGCGATCCGCCCGCGAAGGGCTCATAGGTATTGGCGCCCTTCACTGAAGCTGCAGCCAGACGGTTCCAGTTCTTGTCATATTTGACGACACGGACGACCTCCGTTTCATCGTTTTCCTCCGGATTCATCTGACCGAAAACCATATAGTAGGCGTCACTGCCCGCAAAGAAACCGCCGAAAATGGGAAGTTCACAGTCCATAAATCTCGAACTGACCGTTTTACCGTTCTGATCCAGCTTTTCAATGAGGACCTTACCATTGCCGTAAACCTGATATTCTACGCGCATAAAGCCGTCTGACTGCGGCACCAGATAAGACCAGACCGGGTGATACCAGTTACGGTGGGAATAACTATTGTAATTCCGGTTTCCGGACTCGGGAGACATATCCAGAAGAAGGTCTTCTCCGTCAAGTTCCCCCGGCGCCGCTGCCTGTTCAAAGGTTTCGCTTTCGGCTTCAGTTTCCGTTTCAGATTCCGTTTCGATTTCTGTTTCGCTTTCTGATTCCTCGGTTTCCGTCTCGGCAGCCGCTTCTGTTTCTGCCGCTTCAACAATCGGCTCAGACAATGTTTCAATGACAGTCTCCATCTGAGTCTCTGTCTGAAGATCTGATGCTTCTTCTGTTTCATAGACCATCTCGGTTTCGGTCTCCGCCGCCGGCAGCTGTGCGGCAGAAGCGGAAACCGGGCTCGTCAGCAGCATCGCCGCCGCGCAGAGAATGGCAAGTCCTTTCAAGCCTCTTCTTTTCATGATCGCATCTCTCCTCTGATTCTCATCGTCTATTTCACAGCCGCTTCAAGCGCCTTCATGGTTTTATCCCCGACTGCGCTTGTGCCGCCGAATACATATCCCCTGTGGATGGTCTTTTTATACCCCTTCGGGAAAGCTGTGTTATACATTGCCTTGTCATCCGCCAGGAGCAGCACGGAATTTCTGCTGCCGCACATGGCCGCGCCGGCCAGGGCATCCGGGAAGTTCGAAGATGTGGCCACGCCCATGTGATCCGCTGTCATTCCCTGCGAGATGCCGTAGCGGGCGATGGCTGCACTGGTTTCGACTGCGGTCTTCTCTCCGATCCGCCTGATATCCGTAATGCCTGCCTCCTTCAGCTGTTTCTCCACATTGTCCGTCACTGCCAGCCTTCCGCCCACAATGATGACCTTGTTGATACTGCATTTTTCCAGGGCCTTCAGGACATCTCCGTTGAGGCTCTTCCCATTATCCGCCAGCAGGATCGGCATATTTAAGGCGTAGGACAGGGGGGCCGCGGACAAAGCGTCCTTGAAGGTCTTATTGGTGGCAATGATCGCAGTCCCGGACCATGAGGCGGAGAAGTTGGACGCGATAGCCGCGCTGGTTGAAGCGCTGGTATTGCCGTAGATCCGTCTTGGCTTTTTCCCGGTCAGGTTCTCTATATCCGTAAGCACCTGATCACTGACAGCTGCCGGGCCGCCCACAACATAGATCCAGCAGCCGCCGTCCTCAGGCATCTGACGCTTTATTGCAATAGCCGCCTGGGGAGACAGGGATTTCTTATCTGTCAGGATCACGGTTCCTCTCCCGCCGCCGCGGACGCCGGCCGCACCGGCGGCTGCCAGAGCATCTTTAAAGTCCGCGCCGGTGGCGACGATCATATATTCGCCTTTCTCTTCATAGCCATGCTTGACGATCTCCAGCATGGTGTCATAACGGTTTTTCCCGGCCAGCCGCTCAAAGACCCGTGGCGCGCCTGCTTCCTTCGGATCCAGCGTATAAAGATGAAAAGCCGTTCCGTCTGTCACATACCAGGCCACCTTGCCGTTCTTTAATAAAATGGGCTGGCAGTCGGATACCCGCATATCATAGCTTCTGATCTGAGAGACCGGATGTCCTGTGTTATCCAGCATGACTGCCTTCAGGAAATAGTTCCAGGCCGTGGCATATCCGTACTTGTCCACGGTTTTTACCGATTCCTCCTCCCACATGAGCAGGAAAGATGTATCGCTGATCTTAACCAGCTGCGGAGTGTGACAGGTGATATCTGTCCCTTCCATATCGGTGATCTGAATGATTTCTGTCGTCCAGTCAGAAATGTCAAGATCTGCGGCCGCGACCTTGATGTCCGTTTTCCTCCGGGTCCCGAAGGTGATATCCTGGGCGTAAGCCGCCAGTGCGTGACTGGATGAGAGCTCGAAGCCGCCGATATAGGCGCCTGTGTAATTCTGTCCTGTCGACCCCTGGTATTCATCCATATATTTGCTGTTGTACAGCTGCCTCACACTGCCGCCTTCCCTGAAGGCCGACAGATACAGGGCTCTGGGATAGGCATCTCCATGATCCAGCCTGTAGACCAGACCGTCTTTGATCCTGATAAACTGGTTAAAGGAATGGGAGACATAGCCTGTGGATTCATTTGATACGCCGGTGGCCGCATCCATCAGGGCCATATCCGATTCCCGTATTTCAAAGGTCATGTTGGCCTGATGACCGCTGTACATCCGATGACAGGTATGTATGTAGAGAATCCCCTGATTCTCTGTCATCCTCAGGCTGCCGGCATAAGCGGGATATATCGTGTTGGAGCCCTTGACGATCGTGGATTTTCCTGCCTGCCAGTTTTTGTTATACTTAATTACCTTCAGGACCTCTGCATCATCGCTTTTCTGGGTATTATCCTTCCCCAGAGCCAGATAATAAGCATCGCTTCCCGCGAAAAAGCCGCAGTAATAATAACCGCTGCCAAAATCGACCTGCCTGGAGCCTGTCAGCCTGCCGTCATAGGTCCGGTATTCAATGAAGAGCTTTGCCGCGTTATAGGTGGTCTCAACCCGCATCAGGCCGCTGCCGGTATCCACCAGGTTGGAATAGACCGGGCTTGCCGTATTCGACCTGATATAAGTATTGCGAAACTGATTATTTGTCTCCGGAGAAAGCTGAAGCAGGACCTCCTCTGTCTCCGACTCAGCTGCCGTTTCAGATTCAGCGGCTGTTTCAGGGACCGTTTCGGATTCCCGGGGGACTTCGGTCTCTGTTTCTGTTACAGAGCTTTCAGTCGCCGACTCAGACTCTGTTTGCGTCTCCACTGCGGTTTCTGTCTCTGACAGCGTTTCTGATTCAATAACGACCGACTCCGCTTCACTCTCATAAGTCCTCTCGGTTTCACTTTCCGCCGCCGGCACCTGGGCGGCTGAAGCAGCACCGGGACTCGTCAGAAGCATCGCCGCCGCGCACAGAATCGCAAGTCCCTTTAACCCTCTTTTTTTCATGACAGTTCTCCTCTTCCTGTTTATGGTTTAATAGTCGAAAAATGCCACTTTTTAAAGTGTTTGTATAGTGTTAGTGTACCATAAGAACAGGATTCAGACTATCAGAAAAACGCCGCAAAACCCAAAAAGGGCCCGGGAAAATGATTTTCTCATATTTCCCGGGCCCGCAGGTCCTCAAATCTGTTTTTACTCTTCCATATAGGTCCAGTCATCGGGGATGATCAGGTCAGGCTCGATGGCTGCCTGGATATCCTCCGGTGTCTTGCCCTGACGCACCTCGCGAAGGACCAGGCCCTCCGGTGTGACATCGATGACGCACTGCTCGGTGACGATGTGGTCGACACAGTGAAGCGCTGTCAGCGGGTAGCTGCATTTCTTTACGATCTTCTTGTCGCCATTCTTGGCCAGAAGCTCCATGGCCACAATGACCTTTTTGGCGCCGTTGCAAAGATCCATGGCGCCGCCCATACCGAAGGCACGGCCCGGGCTGGCCCAGTTGGCGATATCGCCGTCCTCGGAAACCTGAAGGGCGCCCAGGACAGTGGCCGCCATACGGCCGCTTCGAATGACGACGAAGGAATAAGCGGTATCAAAGGCGCTGGCGCCCATGACCGGATTGAAATTGATGCCGCCGGCATTCTGGAAGGTGTCACAGATGGCCAGCTTTTTGGAGACCGGACCCACGCCGATCAGGCCGTTCTCTGTCTGGAAAGCGATGGTGGGGTTGGCGTAATCACTGCAGGCGCTGGGAATACCGATGCCCAGATTGACAACATCTCCCTCATGAAAGTACTGCGCGCATCTTCTTGCGATAAAGCGTCTGTTATCAAGCATTGTTCTTCGCCTCCTCCTTCAGAATCTGAGCTGTCTTGATGCGGCCGATGATCCGGTTGGAATCCTGCTCACCGGTATAGATCATATCCACAAACATGCCGGGAACACGGATCTGGTCCACGCCCAGTTCATTCAGGTCGCAGTAAAGATCACACTGGACAATGGAAAGGTCTGCGCAGGTGGCGATCACGGGGTGGCTGGCTGTGCCGGTACCATGATAGGCCAGGTTGCCCAGAGGATCCGCGAAACGGGCTCTGGTCAGGGCCACATCTGCCCGGAGGGCTTCCTCCAGAAGATATTTCTCACCCTTGACCTCGATGATCTGCTTGCCCTCCTCAACGATCGTGCCCAGGCCGGTCTTGGTCAGGACGCCGCCCAGTCCGCCGCCGCCGCAGCGAAGACGTTCCATGAAGGAACCCATGGGGCAGAGCTCGATTTCCAGCTTGCCGTCCAGCATCAGCTTTGAGGCGATGGGATTGGTGCCGATATGGGTGGTGATCATCTTATCCACCTGACCGTTCTCGATCAGCCGGCTGATGGCGAAGCCCGGATTGGTGGCGTCGATAGAGATGATGGTCAGATGCTTAGCACCGCTCTCCTCGAGCATATCCAGCAGATTCCAGGGCATGTAGGCCCCTGCCTGACCGCCCACGGCGATGGTCTGGCCGTCCTTGAAACAGGCCATGATCTGCTCACGTGTACGTACTTTTCCGATATCCATGAAACGTTCCTCCTGTAATATTGTGCGGACAAGAAACTCTTGTTTGTTAAACTTTTTTCATTTTCATTCTAGCATAGATCAGCCCCCTTTAGCTGTTCCGATTCCGCATAAGGCGACAAGAAAAACGCATAACAAAACGGAGGCTGTGAATGATCACAGCCCCCGTGGCTAAAGACTTCTTATTCAGTCATGAACATCAGATTTCCATATCCAGAAGGTAGGAGGAGAAGCCCTTTCAGATTTCCATATCCAGAAGGTAGGAGGAGAAGCCCTTTCCGTGCATGTCTACGGACAGGGACCTGGTGACACCGCCGCCCAGGGCTGCCTGCATGACGAAGTTCAGTGCGCAGATGTTGGGCAGCTCATAGCGGACTACATCGCCCTTGACCATACCCTTGAAGTGCTCTTTGACCCTCTCCGGAGTCACCTTCTCCTTCAGCATCTCGAAATCCTTCGGATCGTATGCGATCAGAGATACGTTGGAAATATTGCCTTTATCACCTGTTCTGGAATGTGCGACTTCATATAATTTCATCTTATTTGCCCCCTATCTTATACTGTGAAGACTTCTACTTCAGGTTTGACATCGTTTCTGTTGACCAGGATGGAAGCGACGGATACGATCTCTCTTGTACGCTTCACTGCGCCGCAGCCGCCGGCAGGACCGTTGGTGTACAGGGCCTCGACTTCGTTCGGTACCAGGTCTGCGATGGCCTTGGTCGCCGCACGGCCGGCCACACGGACACGGACCTCGGAGGGCTCTTCATTGTACTTGTAATCCGGGTTCCAGTAAAGGCTGTTGCAGCCGATGATGTCATACTTCATCTCCTCGAACTGGCCGGGAGCCACAAGTTCCAGACGCTCCTTGAGGATCTCAAGGGCCAGCTTCGCGCGGTTAAGGCAGCCCGGGCCGCCGTAGCTGATCTCGCCGTCGCCGATGTAGCAGTCCTTGTAGCCGATGGAGCACTTGAAGGTCTCTGTCTTTGCCTTGCCGGTGGCGCCGGTGACTTCGACATAGTCCTTCGCTGTCTCGGTGAAGGTCACTTCCTTGAAGTTGGCGACGACATCCGGTGTGAAGTAGTTCTCGGGATCATGGATCTCGTAAACGATCTGCTCGGACAGGGTGGACGGTGTCACGATACCGCCTGCGCCCTCGACCTTGGTGATGGCGAAGGAACCGTCCTCGCGGACCTCAGCGATGGGGAAGCCCAGATGGCCGACACCCGGGACATCCTTCTTGCCCGGCTCTGCATAGTAGCCGCCGGTGGCCTGGCCGCCGCACTCCAGCAGATGGCCGACCATGGTGCCCTTACCCAGCTTATCCCAGTCTTCCATATCCCAGCCGAACTCGAAGATGATCGGTGCCATGAAGATGGCGGGATCGGAGACACGGCCGGTGATGACCACATCCGCGCCCTGCTCAAGGGCTTTGATGATGCCCTCTACGCCCATGTAGGCGTTGGCGGAAACGATCTGGCCCGGCAGCTTGGAAAGGGGCTCATGTGTCTCCCAGACTTCAGTATCCATATATTTGTCGATCACCGGAAGCAGGTCGTCGCCGGTCACGCAGGCGATCTTCATGCCGTCAAGGCCGTGCTTCTTCGCGATCTCCACACACTTTTTGGCTGCGGCCTGGGGATTGGCGCTGCCCATGTTGGTGATCAGTTTGACCTTGTGCTCCCAGCAAAGGGGAAGGGCCTTTTCCATACGATGCTCAAGCAGGCCGTTGTAACCCTTGGTGGGATCCTTCAGCTTGGCCTGCTGGCCGATGGCGATGGTACGCTCTGCAAGGCACTCGTAGCTGATGTAGTCCAGATTGCCTTTCTCGATGAGTTCCAGTGACGGTTCAAGACGATCTCCGGCATAACCGGCGCCGGATCCGATTCTGATTGATTTCATAGGGCATATTCCTTTCTTTGATGTATTAGTTAGACAGGATCGGCAGTGTAACAGAGCTGGCATTTTCGCCGCCTACGTAGATGGTCTGATTGGCCACCTTGTACTCGGTCTGCTCTGCCCAGTTGCCTACAGTGTTGGTATGGTTGCTGAATTCCGGAAAATCAGAGGAGGAGATATCGATTCTGATCCGGTTGCCTTTGGCGACATTCCAGACAATGGGCAGAGACTCGACCTTCATCTCAGCGATCTCACCGGCCTTGTAATCATTGACCGGAGAAGCGTATCTGTCATGACGGTAGGACATGGTCAGCATGCCGTTTCTGATATTGTGGGCAGTGCCCTCGGGATCCACTTCACTGATGGTAAAGGTAAAAGCTGTGTCATCGCAGTCGGAGCTGACAAAGAGGTCAGCGACCAGATTACCTGCCAAGACTGTATCCTCAGCCACAGGCTCTGTGATAAAGGAGATCACATCGTCTCTGTAGCCGGCAGGCGACAGCGGATTGCTGCCTCGAAGGTCGGGATCGGAGCTACTGTAAAGCATGCACTCGCCGCCCTCTGTCCATTTGGGATTACTGGGATCGTAAACATAATTGAAGGTATCCTGGCCGGCAGGTTTGCCTGTTTCCAGTGCATAGGCTGTGCCGTCGGATTCGGTACTGTCTTTGGTCATGTAATAGACACTTTCAGTATCATTTTCGATCGGGAAGCTGTCAAGATGCTTCCACTCGCCGCTGCCGACCACGTAGGCGTCAACACCGGTCTCCGGCACCTTACCGTTAACAAGAATACTGTAGAACCAGTTGAAGGTATCTTCGTTCATATCGTAGTCCAGGTTCTCTCCGCCCTTCCAGGAGGCAGCATTCTGGAAACCATGGTTCCAGGGTCCCAGGACCATATGACTCTTG
>CADAIF010000132.1 GCA_902787905.1 uncultured Lachnospiraceae bacterium | reverse complement strand
TCCGCCGCCTTCCCAGCCTTTGAGGATGACTGCGTCGACGCCTGCTTCTTCTGCTGTGACCGCATCTGCCACGGTAGATGCCTTGACGATGATCTTGCAGCCCAGGTCATGCCAGAGCTTGAAATATTTCAGGCACAGGTCCTTTTTCTCGGAAAGGTTGATGTAGGTGTCCGCATAGATGATGGGCGGGCGCTCCTCCTCGATGATCCTGGTGGTCATCTCCAGGTCTCCCACGTACATATCGACGTTCATGCCGAAGGGCTTGTCTGTCATAGCCTTGGTGGCGCGGACCTGCTCACGGATAAAGGGCTCCGGGGCAAAAGCCACACCCAGAACGCCGAGGCCGCCGGCATTAGAAGCTGCCGCCACCAGGGGTGCTGTAGAGATCCAGGCCATGGGGCCCTGAATGACAGGTTTTTCGATTCCAAGTACTTCACATACGCGATTCATCTAAGTACCTCCCTTTACTTTGATATTACTTTGATATAATTTTGTCAATCTGCTGCTATTATTGTAGCATCGCCCGCTCTTTTCCGTTATATCAACAAAAAAAAGTTGCAACACCCAAATGAGTGTTACAACTCTCTTGCCTGCCGCTCCAGCAGCTGCGCGATATATCTGGCCTTTGTCTCATATTTTTCCTTCTTCCACGCCACGACGATATCAGCGCCTGCATAATCCGGATCCTTGATGGGATAAAACTTCAGCCGGTCCTCCATCCCGTCCATGACACGGCGGAACATGACCGCCACACATTTGCCTGTGGCCAGGGCGATCTGAAGATTTCTGAAGGAATTGTAGACCCGCATATGAGGCGCCGTTTCAACATGATTGTCAGTGAACCACTTGCGGATGCGCTCTTCATGATCGTTGGAAAGCTCCTGGCCCAGCACAGCGATCTGCTCATCCCTGATATCCTCGATGCCCAGTTCGGTTTTTCTGCTCAGCGGATGCTTCTTGCTGATGATGATCCCCACATCGTAACGGGTGTTTGACACCGGGATCTTATTCAGCTCCGGCGCCCTGAGAAGCTCCGCCCCGTAGGTAATGATCAGGTCCAGCTGGTTATGCATGATCCTTTCCTGCATGTTGGGAAAGGGCTCAACATTAAAACTCACGTCCAGCTCCGGGTACTCTTCATTGAAATACAGAAGTGCCCGGGAGACGTTATCAATATAGGCGCCCAGATCGGATACGCCCACCCGGATCTGGGTCACACCGCCGTAATAAGCGTCCTTGGCCTTATCCACCGAACCCCTGTATTCATCCAGCAGTTTTTCCCATGCATGATAGAGGATACTGCCGGCCTCAGTCAGCCTGACACCGACATTCTTGCGTTCGAACACCTCAAAACCCAGCTCTTTTTCCAGAGCTTTGATCTGTCGGCTCATGGTCTGCTGACTCATATAAAGCTGATCAGCTGCCCGCGTAAAATTCAGACACCTGGCCGCCTCGACAAAACATTCCATCTGATTCAACGTCATATCGTGATCTCTCCTGCCTCCCAGCCCCATTTTACCATTGATCGGTTTATTTAACAAGGGAGACACAGAACCGTCCCTGTCCCCTCCCTATCTTCTGACCATGGATATAATAGCGATGATCATGACGATGATGAGTATTACATTTAAAGTCAGGGCCGGAATGGCGATGGCCAGGCCGGTGCCGATGATGGCGCCTGCAGACCCGAAGAAAAGGGCTGCCAGAGCCATCTTTTTCTGGTAAAGGCCGCTCTTCATAACACTGACGCCACCCGCGATGGGTGTCAGGGCGCCGATGACCAGGGTCATGGTCAGGGTAGCCAGCGGCGACAGACCTAATAGCAGGAAAATCGCGGTCCAGGTGGGTTTCATCGGAATTCCGAAACGGTTGATGATGCCTGTCACCAGGCACAGAACCGCTGCCAGCACAAGCTTTAAGCCCGTAACACCCACAGCCTCCCCTGTCTGGCCTGCGGACACGATCATTTTAATGATCACAAACACAAGCGATACAGCCAGGGCTGCGCACATAATCTTTTTGATCAGGTGACCGTCCATCCGCATCACCAGGGCAGACCCGATCAGGCTGCCGATGATCACGCAGATGCAGCAGATGACCAGGGTCCTCATGTCCACCGGGTTGTCTGCCCGCAGCAGGTAAAAGGCGATGATCGTTCCCGGCAGCAGACAACAGCTGATCAGTGTTCCGGGCAGTTCCTCATCCCTGGTCAGCCTGAAATGCCTGGCCGTCAGTGTGTTCAGCAGATAGTCCGACACGCCCAGACTGGCGCAGAAAAAAATGACGGCTTCCAAAGGTGAAAGCAGCCAAAAATTCCCTTTGGCCTGTCGAAAGCTTTCGGGATCCTTTTTCACCGCCAGCAGAATAAGCGCCCCGTATAAAAGTCCAATGAAAAGCAGCACGCTGCCGATGATCTGTTGCATTAATTATCCTCTGTCATAAAACATCTTTTAACTACAGCATCTTTGCCATAACGACTCCGGCAAAGATGAGAACCAGACCTGCGCCCTGAACCGGCCGTATCCTTTTTCTCCCGGATCCCAGCCAGCCGAAATGCTGGATCAGAATACTGAAAAGCAGCTGACCGAATACAGAAAAGATCATCAGCATGCCCGTGCCGATCACCGGCGCCGCATGGGCATTTGACCATACAACGCCTACGCCGAACAGGCCGCCGGCCAGGCTCCACCAGGGCGGTTTCGGCCCTGCAAGCTGACGAAGGCTTTTAAAATGACCTTTACGGAGATTGATCAGAAAGACGACCAGGCAGACTGTCACGACCGAGATGCAGCTGGCCAGAAGAGATGAGCCGGTCACTGCGCCAAGCCGGCCGTTGACTGCGGACTGAGCCGCCGATGCCATGCCTGCCAGAATACCCATACACTGCCAGGGCAGCCGGTTTTTTCCGGCCGCTGCTTTTTCAGAAGCCCCTTTCATATCCGGCAGGACCACCGCGCAGATAATACCAGCGATCAGAATGCCGATGCCGACTGCGGCCGCTGCGGACATGATCTTCTTTTCATACCCAAACCAGCCGAAGCTGTCCGCCAGAATACCCAGAAGGATCTGCCCGAAAATGGGAAGGATCGTTGTCTGCACCGCGCCGAGAATCGGAAAAAGGGCGATGCAGCCTACCAGGACGAAGGCCCCGAGGAAGCCCCCGGTGAACATCCACCAGGAAGATCCTGCAAAGTTGTCCTTAGTTAACAAAGCCATGCCGCCGGTCAGCAGCAGCATGATGAGCAGCAGGATCAGACTGGACAGACAGGACCACATGGCCGATAAAAACGGTGTTTTTACATAGGACCGCAGTCTTGAATTGACGGCTGTCTGGACAGACATCATGGCGCCTGCGGCCGCTCCCAGTAAGTATAACATCTACGCTTCCCCTGCCCCCTTGATCTTCTCTTTCATTCCGGCCACGTCCAGCACGCCGTAGGCAAAGCCTTTGCGGACCAGGGCTTCGGGCACGTACATGTCATACTTTTCAAATACCGGCACTTCCTTCGGATAGACCAGTTCCAGCGGATCGAAATCCTTCTCCGCCTCTTCCCGGATCACTTTATAAAACTCCGCTTCATCTGCCTGCATGGTAAACTGCATATAGTAGGGTCTGGATGACTGCAGCCCTTTCAGTCCCAGTCTTTTGGCGCAGCGCAGCTTCAGGAAACGCTCCATGGCCAGGAAGCTGTAGGTACCCATCCAGGGAAAATAAGCCCACATCTTTCCGCCCAGATTCACCAGCGGCCGGCTGGACATGAGGGACTTTCTGAAGGTCTCTCTGGCATCTTCAAGGCGGCAGACCGCGTGGGCCATCAGATACGGATACTGCTTATCCTCGGCGAGCACCTGATACATCCGCTCCAGGATACGGGTATGGATATCGCCTGCCACATCTCCGAAATAGGCCGGGATGCGCCCCTTGACCAGAGTGCAGAAAAGCTCTCTGCGTTTATGGTCTACTTCCTCCACCACCCAGACACGCCCGGCGATGGCGATCTTATCTCCGACGGGCGGCGGCTTGACGATGGTGCCGATCTGCTCTGAGCCGGCACGCACGGTATATTCAATGTTCTCCTGAAAAACAGCGTAAAACTTATAATTATTAACCACCCGTTCCCCGGACAGGCCGACGATCAGGCCGCCGTTCTCCGTGCGCTCGATATGATCGATATCGAGCAGATGCCTCAGGAGCAGCCGGTAGTCCTCCTGACTGATCCGGCCAAAACAGCTCAGGGTCAGAACACGGGAGGCCAGCTCTGCTGGCGTCATCTCACCGTGGGAGGCCAGTGTGCTCATGGTCTGATGGTACAGGAGACTGTAGGGCAGCCGGTCCAGACGGGGCGACTCCACAAAACGTTCCTCAATGTAAAGCTGGACCAGAGCAATGCCCTGGATCAGATACCAGGGAATCGCATCCGGCAGCATGGCCCGGGCTTCCTGATGATCCTCGCGCATGACAAACCACATCTCCGACGGGTCCCCCCGGCGGCCGGTACGACCCATGCGCTGCAGGAAACCGGATACGGTAAAAGGCGCGTCGATCTGAAAAGCACGCTCCAGACGTCCTATGTCAATCCCCAGCTCCAGTGTCGCCGTAGCGCAGACACTCATCAGGGAATCGTCATCCTTCATCTCCTCCTCGGCGCTCTCCCGGTAGGAAGCGGAAAGGTTGCCGTGGTGAATGAGGAAACGGTCGGGTTCACGGTTGACCTCGCAGTATTGCCGCAGGCTCTGGCAGACGCTCTCGCACTCCTCCCGTGAATTGGTGAAGATCAGGCACTTTTTGCCTCTGGTGTGCTCGAAGATATAGCCGATGCCGGGGTCTGCCGCCTTCGGCGCGGTGTCCGTGGCCGCCTCCATCTCCGGAAGGGCTGCAGGCAGAGCCTTGCCCTCATCCGCCTGAGGCGCCGTATTATAGAAATGCTCCATGGACAGACGCCAGATCTCCCTGCCGCCGTCGAATCTGGGAATGACCGTTCTTCTGCCGCTGCCTGCGGCCAGAAAGCTTCCGGCCAGATCCGGATTGCCGATCGTCGCGGAAAGGCCGACCCGCCTGGGATTGCAGCCCGCCAGCCTGCACAGACGCTCGATGAGGCTGAAGGTCTGAAGGCCCCGGTCCGCCCTGAGCAGGGAATGGATCTCATCGATCACGATAAAACGCAGGTCCGAGAACAGGGACGGGATCTCCATATGCTTATTGATCATCAGCGCTTCCAGCGATTCCGGCGTGATCTGCAGGATGCCGGCCGGCTTCTTGAGCAGGCGCTTCTTGTGGGAGGCCGACACGTCACCATGCCAGTGCCAGACCGGGATATGCGCTTCCTCGCACAGGTCATTCAGGCGGATGAACTGGTCATTG
>CADAIF010000131.1 GCA_902787905.1 uncultured Lachnospiraceae bacterium | reverse complement strand
GCGCCGGTTCCGCCGGCGCCGATATAATCTTCGAGAATCAGGCAGGCTGCCACCTGGTCGATCACGCTCTTCCGTTCTTCCGGATCTTTTCCGGTCTCCTCAAGGATCCCGTCCGCCTCGACCGTCGTCAGACGCTCATCCATAAGATAGACCGGCAGACCGGTCCGTCTCTCAAGCGCTGCTTTAAAGGCCAGCGTTTTTTCCACACGCTCACCCTCGGTATTGTTCATGTTTTTCGGATAGCCCAGAACGATCACGGATACCTCGTATTCCCTGATCAGTTCCTCGATCCTGGCGTAAGTTCTGCGCAGCTTGTTCTCTTCCTTACGGACGATCGTTTCCAGAGGCTGAGCCGTCAGACCCAGCGGATCACTGACCGCCGCACCGACTGTCTTTGAGCCGTAATCCAATCCCAGAATCCGCATGATCATTTGAGATTGACGTCAATGTAATTCCTGAGCATTTCCTCAAGGATTTCATCACGTTCGACTTTCATGATCAGATAACGGGCGTTCTTATAGCTGGTCACATAGGTAGGGTCTCCGGACATAAGATAACCGACGATCTGATTTACAGGATTATAGCCTTTTTCGACCAACGCGATATACACGGCTTCAAGGATGTCTCTGACGGCAAGATCGGTCTCGCCATTGACCTTAAAGTACTGTGTGTTGCTGTTGTCTCCCATGTGTTCACTTCCCTTCAAAATATTCTGACATAGTGCCTCATTCTCATTTTAATATATAAAGGTGTCAAATTCAATCCATTTTTTCACAAATGACATAGCCGCCCTCAGTCACATCTGTCAGACGGCCGCTTACGATCTGATCCGGCTGAAGACTGTCACCCTCAAAGGCACACAGGATATAATTGCGGCTGTGACCTGCCATCAGGGTCTTTTCGCCCAGTCTGACCGGCTCTTCCAGCAGCACATCCACAGGTGTTTTCATGCAGGCTCTGATAAAATCCCCATGCATTTTTTCAGCCAGCGCCAGCAGGATATCGCTCCTGACCTTCTGCACCTGGGGAGGTACCTGGTCAGGCATCACCGCCGCGCGGGTGCCCTGCCGCCTGGAATACTTGAAGATGTGCATATCCGCAAAAGCGACCTCCTTTAAAAAGGCGCAGGTTTCCTCAAATTCCTCCTGAGTTTCCCCGGGGAAGCCCACGATCACATCTGTAGTGATGGCCGCGTAAGGAAATACGCTGCGGATCAGCCGGCATTTCTCCAGATAAAGGGCTGTGCTGTAATGCCGGTTCATCCTGCGAAGGGTGGCGTCGCAGCCGCTTTGCAGGGAAAGATGAAAATGGGGGCAGAAGCCCTTCACCCGGCTCAGACGCTGAATGAAATCCTCCGTGATGATACGGGGCTCCAGCGAGCTGAGTCTGATCCGCAGATCCGGCGCCGCTGCCGCTATGGCCTCGATCAGTTCGATCAGAGCCGTCCCGGAAAGCTTCTCATAGTCAGAAGCCCCCTCCTCACCGTGGCCGGAAAAATCCGTGCCGTAGGAGCTGATATGGATGCCCGTGAGCACCACCTCCCGGCAGGCAGAATCCGCCAGGCGGCGGACCTCATCGATGATCTCTTCCGGCCTGCGGCTGCGGACCCGGCCCCGGGCATAGGGAATGATGCAGTAGGAACAGAACTGATTGCAGCCATCCTGGATCTTGATATGGACCCGGCTGTGTCCGGATAAACGGCTGATGGACAGGGCCTCATAGACCGGGTCATGGGCAATGTCCTCGACATGCCGCCGGGCCTTTGCGCTCTCTTCCGCTCTCTCTGCCAGCGCCTGGCCTACAATGTCGACGATCTTGATCTTCAGGTTGTTGCCGACCACCACATCGATCAGCGGATCCTTTTCCGGTGCCTCCCCTGCCGTCTGCACATAACAGCCGGCGGCCACCACCAGGCCTTCAGGATTTGTCTTTTTGGCCCGATGCAGCATCTGCCTGGACTTTCTGTCCGCGATATTGGTTACAGAGCATGTATTTACGACATAAACATCTGCTATGTCGTGAAACTCCCTGATCTGATAACCGGCCGCCTCAAAACGTTCCCGCATCGCGTCCGTCTCGTACTGATTGACTTTGCATCCTAAAGTACAGAATGCCACACTCGTTTTTGCCATTGATCTCTCCGTTTTGAAGGGAGATTTCCTTGTGGAAATCTCCCGTTATCCTTGACTTTTTATGTTTGTTTTTGTACTATTATAATATATAACCGTCCGGGGCAGACGACTATATCCGACTATTCACAAGGGGGAAGTTTTACCATGAAAAATGTAAATATCAATCTTGATTCCATCGAAAAAGTCCGTGAATTTGTGGATACCATCAGCAAGTTCAAGGCTGATTTTGATATCACCTCAGGCACCAAGGATATCGACGCAAAATCTATTCTCGGTTTCCTGACACTGGATCTTTCCAAACCCATGAATCTCACGATCCATGACAGTGATGAAACCGATCAGATCCTTGAAGCCATCAAACCCTTCACAGTGGAATGATCTTTATATGAATTCAGTCAAAGGTGCTGCAGCTGCAGCACCTTTTTCATTTTACGGTTCACAGTGGATCACTTCATCTGAAGCAAGGGCCTTTTCCATCAGCTCGTCGATGACGTCGACCAGATGATGTTCGGACCGCTCGGTGTGGCCCAGGTTGGGCTTGGTCACCGGATGTTTGGCCACAAAAATGGTACAGCAGTCCTCATACGGCTGGATCGATGTTTCAAATGCCCCGATCTTTTCTGAAATCTCCACGATATCATTCTTGTCAAAGCCGATCAGAGGCCTGTAAACAGGCAGGGTGCAGACCGCATTGGTGACCCTGAGGCTCTGCATGGTCTGGCTGGCCACCTGGCCGATACTCTCACCCGTGATCAGACCCATGGAGCCTGAAGCCAGGGCGATATGCTCAGCGATCCGCATCATATAGCGGCGCATGATAATGGTCAGCTCATCATGGGGGCAGCGGTCATAAATGGCCAGCTGGATATCCGTAAAGTTGATGACATGCAGGTCGATGGGACCGGCATAGGCTGCCACGATCTTCGCCAGGTCCACCACCTTCTGTTTGGCCCGCTCACTGGTATAGGGCGGCGCATGGAAGTAGACCGCATCGATCTTCACGCCTCTTTTGGCGATCATATAGCCGGCCACAGGGCTGTCGATACCGCCGGACAGAAGCAGGGTCGCCCTGCCGTTGGTACCTACGGGCATGCCGCCGGGGCCCGGAATGGTGATGGAATAGATAAAGGTTCTCTCCCGGATCTCGATATTGAGGGAGACATCCGGCTCTCTGACATTGACAGCGATCTCCGGGAAACGGTCCAGCAGATATTCGCCCATATCCGCCGCAATCTCCATGGATTTCTTAGGATAGCTCTTATCCGCCCTCCGGGCGAAGACCTTAAAGGTCAGATGCAGGTCCTTGTAGGTGTCGGCCATGTAATCGCCCACGGTCTGGCACAGGGCGGACCACTCGTTGTTTTCGGTGATCACCACAGGGCAGATGGCCACGATACCGAAGACCCGGCCCAAAGCCTTTGTGACCTCATCATAATCAAAGGCCCCGTTCATCTCCACATAGATGCGGCCCTGCTGTTTGCTGACAACAAAATCCGTGCCCGTCTTAGCCATGGCAAACTCAATCTGCCTGACCAGGGCATCCTCAAAAAGGTATCTGTTCTTACCCTTGATACCGATCTCACCGTATTTGATCAAAAAAGCCTTAAACACGTCGGCCTCCCTTCTTTCTGCCACCGGGTACATATCTTCTGAGCACAGGCAGGAGCTGTGCCAGTGCTTCCAGACAGGTCTTCAGCTCCTCCTCTGTCGTATCAAATGAAAAACTGAATCTGATCGTCGCGTCCAGGAAACGTTTCTCAACGCCAATCGCCTTTAAAGTACCTGAGATCTGCGGATGATTGGATGCGCAGGCAGATCCGCTGGATACATAGATGCCCCGCTCCTCAAGGGCATGTAAAAGGACCTCGGCCCGGATATCCTCAAAAGAAGCGCTGACCACATGGGGCGCCGCGCAGGCCGTGATATCCTCCGGCATCTTTAAGGAACCGCGGCTGATTCCGCCGTTGATCCTGACGCCCGGAAGGTCCAGAAGGCCCCGGACAAAGGCATCCCGCTTTTCATAGAGCGCATCACACTTACTTTCCAGATCTTTCATTTCCAGCATGGCGGCTCTTGCCATACCGGCTGTACCCGGGACGTTGTCCGTCCCTGACCGCATGGCCTTCTGCTGGCCGCCGCCCAGGATCAGAGGCTGTACCTTCACCTTGTCCCTGATCCAGAGGAAGCCTGTCCCCTTGGGGCCGTGGAACTTGTGGCCGCTGGCAGACATCAGATCGATGCCCAGCCGTTCCGGATACAGGGGCAGTTTGGCAAAGGCCTGAATGGCGTCCATATGGATCAGTGTGTTAGTGTTTTTCTCCCTGACGATCCTGACCACATCCTCAATCGGCTGAATGGTGCCGATCTCATTATTGACACACATGACTGAGACCAGAACCGTATCCGGCCGGACAGCCGCCGCCAGCGCATCCAGATCCACCAGACCGGTCCTGCCCACAGGCAGCCAGGTCACCTCATAGCCCAGCTGCTCCAGATGCATGATGGGCATGTAGACCGATGGATGCTCGATCCGGGTGCTGATGATGTGCTTACCCAGACGGGGGTTGGCCAAAACGCCGCCGATCAGGGCCATATTGTTGGATTCTGTGCCGCCGGAGGTGAAGATCAGCTCCTTCTCATTAACCTTAAGAAGCCGGGCCAGGGTCTCCCGGGCCTCGCGCAGATAGCGCTCCGCCGTGACCCCCTTCATATGCATGGAGGAGGGGTTGCCGTAATCCTCACGCATGCAGGCAGCCACCAGATCCGTCACTTCATCAAAGACCCTCGTGGTGGCCGCGTTATCCAGATATATCTCAGTCATTGGTTTCATCCTTTTCAAGTGCAAACATTAATATGGACAGCATGGTCAGACCCGCGGTCTCCGTCCGCAGGATCCGTCGTCCAAGGCTGATCAGCGAAGCCCCTTCTGCCTTGGCTTTTGCCGCTTCTTCCCCGGAAAAGCCGCCTTCTGGGCCGATCATGACCCCTACAGACCGGCAGCCGGACAGACCCGCGACGCAGGCCCTGGCCGCGGCCATTCCTTCCGCCTTTTCATAAGGCATCAGGAAGGCGTCCATGCCCCGGCACATTTTGAGGGCTTCATCAAAGGTCACAGGTGCTGACACCTCAGGCACAATGGCCCTGCCCGCCTGTTTGGCAGCGCTCTCGGATATGGCCTGCCATCTGGCCGTCCGTTTGGCGGCCTTTTTATCATCCAGCCTGACCACGGTCCGCTCCGTCATCACCGGCACGACCCGGTAAACGCCGAGCTCCACGGCCTTCTGAACGATCA
>CADAIF010000130.1 GCA_902787905.1 uncultured Lachnospiraceae bacterium | reverse complement strand
CAGTCCTGGCCAGAGATATCAACGACAGTATTGATACCCTGAATGCCACCAAGGGCAGCGTGATCGGCGTCGTCTTAAATGACGCCTCCGGTATCCACGCAGGCAGCACAGATAAATACGGCTACGGCGGACACTACGGCTACGGTTACGGCGGCCATGGCAGCTACGGCGGCAGCAAAGGAGGCCATTATGGAAAATGACAGCACGATCAGCCGTTCCGGCAGAGAGGATGACCTGCTTCGGGTATCCATCATCCTGGACGGCATGTGGAAGGCCTTCAAACGCTGGTGGTGGCTGGTGATTGGCCTGATCCTTGTGGGTATCGCCGCAGGCTACGGCCACACCCGCCTGACCTACGCGCCATCCTATGAAGCCAGCTCCACCTTTGTGGTCACCCGGAAGACGACTACCGGCAGCAGCTCCGACTACTACAACCAGCTGTCTGCCACCCAGCTGAGCGAATCCTTTGACTACATCCTGACCAGCAGCGTGCTGAAAAAGGTGGTGGCGGAAAGCCTGGGCATGTCCTACGTGCCGGCCACCATTTCCACCGACAAGGTAACGGATACGGCCCTCTTCACCATCCGCGTGAGGGCGGCGGATCCCCAGACTGCCTACGATGTCCTGCAGGCCGTCAAGGAGAACTATCCGACGGTGGCGGAATTCATCATCGGCAGTACCCAGCTGGAGCTTTTAAGCGAGACAGGCGTACCCACCAAGGCCCTGAACTCACCGGATTACGCCCGGAAGATGATCCTGGGTGGTCTGGCGGGCCTGGTCATCGGCCTGATCTTCCTCTTTCTTTTTTCATCCAGCCGGCGGACCATTCACCGAAGCAGCCAGCTGGAGGAATACATCAGCCTGCAGTCCCTGGGCGAAGTACCCAAGGTTCAGTTTAAAAAGCGAGGCAGCAATAAAAAACTCCTGGTCCTCATGGATAAGAATGAGAGCGGCAGCTCCCTGGGCGAGAGTATGCGCAGCATCCGCAGCAAGCTGATGCGGCAGACAGAGCTGGAGCAGTTCAAAAAGATCATGATCACCAGCTCATCGGCCGGAGAGGGCAAGACGACCATCTCCGCCAACCTGGCCATCTCCCTGTCCAGAAAGAGCAAACGCGTGGTCCTGGTGGACGGCGACCTGAGAAATCCCTCCGTGGCTGAGGCCATGGGCCTGGACAACAGCCAGGGCGGCATCATCGATGTGCTGAAAGGGGAGAAGAAGGCCGAGGAGGTCATGATCGCCTACGGCAGACACGGGCGCCTGCGTGTCCTGCCCGGCGGCAGACCGGAATCCAACCCGGCCGCCTACCTGGGCTCAGAGACCTTTGCCGCGCTCTTGGACAAGATGTGCGAGACGGCGGATTATGTGATCGTGGACGCGGCCCCCTGCGGCATGCTTTCCGATGCCTCCGTCATTGCGCCGCAGATGGACGGGGCGATCATGGTGGTGCGTCAGGACTATGCCCGGATCAATCAGATCCTGGCCGGCTTTGAGACCTTATCTGACACCGGCATCAAGATCCTGGGCTACGTCATGAACTACATGGAGTCCGGCATCACCGGCTACGGTTACGGCTATGGCTACGGCTACGGCTATGGTTACGGCTATGGCTACGGCCGGCGTAAATACGGTTATGGCTATGGCAGCTACGGCGGCTACGGCTATGGCGAAAAGGAAGCGGCCGAGGAAGCCCAGGCTGAAGCTGCTGCGGCGGCAGCGGCCCGTGAGGCGGCGGCCGCCGAAGATGATGAAGAGGAAGAAAGCTGATCATTATGACAGAAATCAGACCCTTTGAAAAAAAGATATGGCTGTCTTCTCCCACCATGCATGGTGAGGAGCAGCAGTTTGTGCAGGAAGCCTTTGATACCAACTGGGTATCGACCGTTGGTAAAAACATCGACTGCCTGGAGGAAGCTGTGGCCGGATACACCGGCATGAAATACGGCGTGGCCCTGGCCTCCGGCACCGCGGCCCTCCACCTTTGCGTGAAGCTGGCCGCCCGGCGCCTTTACCCGGACGCCCTGCCCGGCAATGCCCTGGCAGGGAAAAAGGTCTTCTGCTCGGATATGACCTTCGCGGCCTCCGTCAACCCGGTGGTCTACGAGAGCGGCACCCCGGTCTTTATCGACTCGGAGCCGGACACCTGGAACATGGACCCGGACTCCCTGAAAAAGGCCTTTGACCTTTACCCGGAAACCCGTCTGGTCATCCTGGTCCATCTTTACGGCGTGCCCGCCAAGATGGATGAGATCATGGAGATCTGCAGACAGCACGACGCCCTCCTGATCGAGGACGCGGCGGAAGCCCTGGGCGCTTCCTATCAGGGGAAGACAGTCAGCGGCAAATGCGGGTCCTTCGGCGACTACGTCGCCATCTCCTTTAACGGCAACAAGATCGTGACCGGATCCTCCGGCGGCATGTTCCTGACCAACGACAAGGCAGATGCCGACAGGGTCCGCAAGTGGTCTACCCAGAGCCGGGAGACGGCCCCCTGGTACCAGCACGAGGAGCTGGGCTACAACTACCGCATGAGTAATATCGTGGCCGGCGTCGCCCGGGGAAATATGCTGCATATCGATGAGCATCTGGCCCGGAAAAGGCAGATCTACGAACGCTACCGGGACGGCCTGATGGGCCTGCCCGTCAGCATGAATCCTTCGGAGATGAAGGCGGCCCCCAATGACTGGCTGTCCTGCCTGCTGATCGATCCGGCGGCCATGTGCCGCCAGGTGAGGGACGACAAAGAGCCCCTGTACCTGCCGGAGCCGGGCAAGTCCTGCCCCACGGAGATCCTGGAGGTCCTGGCCCGCTACAATGCGGAGGGCCGGCCCATCTGGAAGCCCATGCACATGCAGCCCATTTACAGAAACTGCCCCTATGTGAGCGCGGCCGGCGACTGCGGTGAGGACATTTTCCACCGGGGCCTGTGCCTGCCCAGTGACAACAAGATGACGCCTGAGGCGCAGGCCGTCATTATCGAATTGATCAAAAAGTGTTTCGCATGAAAAAAAGATATCTGATCCCCCTTGCGGCGGCTGCCGCAGCGGCCTTTGCCGCTTTAGGCCTGATTTTAGACAGCCAGAAGGATAACCCCCTGCCGGAAACGGCGGGCCACCGGCCCGGCTTTTATGAAAGATGCATCAAACGGCCCCAGGACTTTTTGTGCGCCGGCGCGGCCTTGGCGGTCCTTAGCCCAGTGATGGGCCTGACGGCCCTGATGGTCCGGCTTCGCCTGGGGAGCCCGGTCCTTTTTACCCAGGACCGGCCCGGCCTGAACGGCCGCATTTTCGAGCTGTACAAATTCCGGACAATGACAGATGCAAAAGACGCGGAAGGCAATCTCCTTCCTGACGAGGACCGGCTGACACCCTTCGGAAAGTGGCTCAGATCCACCTCCCTGGATGAACTGCCGGAGCTGATCAATATCTTTAAAGGCGACATGTCCGTGGTGGGGCCCAGACCCCTCCTGGTCCGCTACCTGCCCAGGTATAACGCGCATCAGGCCAGACGCCATGAGGTCCGCCCGGGCCTGACAGGCATGGCCCAGGCCTACGGCCGCAACAGCCTGACCTGGGAGGAAAAGTTCGACCTGGACGTGGCCTATGTGGACCATGTGACCTTTAGAGGCGACTGGAAGATCATCGCCGACACTGTGCGGACGGTGCTGAAAAGAGAGGGCATCAGCGAGCAGGGACAGGCGACCATGGAAGAGTTTATGGGGAATGAACGTGAATAATCTGATCATTATAGGGGCCAGCGGATTTGGCCGTGAAGTTGCCTGGCTGACGGAAAGAATCAATCAGGTTCGCTCGACATGGAAGATCCTGGGCTTTATCGATGATAATGAAAACATACAAGGGCAGATGATCAATGATTATCCTGTGCTTGGGAAAACCGAAGATGCTGCGGCTTTCCCGGATGCGTGTTTTGTCTGTGCCATAGGCTCAGCTAAAGTCAGAGAAAAGGTCATCGGTAAACTCTATGACCTGAACCCGGATATCCGTTTCGCGACACTCATCGACCCCTCTGTCATCATATCTGACAGGGTGAAAATCGGTGAAGGCACGATCATCTGCGCCCATACCATTGTTACAGTCAATATAGAAATTGGCCGGCATGTCATCATTAACCTGGACTGCACCATCGGTCACGATGCCATTCTGGATGATTTTGTCACACTTTATCCAAGTGTGAATGTTTCAGGGATCACCCATATCGGCAGATGCAGTGAACTGGGAACCGGTATGCAGATCATACAGGGAAAGCGTATAGGAAACTATGCCATCATGGGGGCCGGATCGGTTGTCGTCAGAGATATGCCTGACCACTGTACAGCAGTCGGAAGCCCGGCGAAGGTGATAAAGTATCATGAATGAGAACGGCAGGGAGACCATCTTGATAATGGCCAATAATGATGCAGGTCTTTATAAGTTCAGAAAGGAACTGATCAAGGAACTGCTGACAAAGGGATGTGTCGTCTACATATCTCTTCCGAATGGGTCTCTGATCCCTTCTCTGGAAGAAATGGGATGCCATTTTCTAGATACGCCTATAGACCGGAGAGGTATCAATCCTGTAACGGATGCGAAGCTGCTTTTGCATTACCTGAAACTGGCTAAGGAGATCAAACCTGACCTTGTCATTACCTATACGATCAAGCCTAATATCTACGGCGGCCTGGTATGCAGGCTGCTCAGGATTCCCTATGCAATGAATATCACAGGCCTTGGGACGGCCTTTGAAAAAGGCGGATGGATCAGACAGCTGGTCGTTACGCTTTATAAAATGGGCTGCAGAAGCGCAAAGAAGGTTTTCTTTGAGAATAAGGAGAACCTTTTGCTCTTTGGAAGAATGGGAATCATACGCCGTGATCAGGCAGTGCTGCTGCATGGCGCAGGCGTAAACCTTGAAGAGTTTCCCTTTACCCCTTATCCTGCGCAGGATGAAGAGGTACATTTCCTTTTTATCGGAAGGGTAATGAAGGAGAAGGGCGTGGATGAGTTTTTTGAAGCAGCGCGTATGATCAGGGAAAAAAATTCGAACGTAGTTTTCGATATCGTCGGACCTTATGAGGATGATTATGAGACTATTGTAGAAGACCTTCAAAGGGAAGGTATCATCCGTTATCACGGCTATCAGGAGGATGTAAAACCTTTTATAGCAAAAGCGCATTGCTTTGTTTTGCCCTCTTATCATGAAGGAATGGCCAATACACTTCTGGAGTCGGCTGCTATGGGGAGACCTTTGATCACCAGTGATATTCCCGGATGCCGGGAGGCCGTAGCCGACGGAATCAACGGCTTTCTGTGTGAAGCCAAGAATAGCAAGGCTCTTTATGACAGGCTGGAGATGTTTATCAGACTGTCTGATGAAGATAAAGCCGGAATGGGTCAAAAAAGCCGACTTCGCATGAAGCGGTATTTCGACCGTACACAGGTTGTAGAAAAAACAGTAAAAGCCCTTTTGTAAAAGGAGAAGAAATATGCCGATATACTGGACTTTTTTGATCGTATCCCTGGTAATCTGGGGAATCACAACCTTTCATCACAAACATGTGATGATCAATGGGTTGGTGGAGACACGGGATTACGC
>CADAIF010000129.1 GCA_902787905.1 uncultured Lachnospiraceae bacterium | reverse complement strand
ATGAACATCGGCGAGTATGCGCCCTATATGCCGGCGCCCCACCGCATGGACCTCATGGTCAGCGCCATGACGAAGAACGGCAGCTGGCACTGCAATCAGAAGTGCGTGCACTGCTACGCCGCGGGCCAGGACCTCTCCGGCGAGGAGGAGCTGTCCACCGATGACTGGAAAAAGATTCTGGACGCCTGCCGGGCCGCCGGCATTCCCCAGGTCACCTTCACGGGCGGTGAACCGACCATGCGGGAGGACCTCTTTGACCTGATCGCTTATGCCCGCTGGTTCATCTCCCGGCTCAACACCAACGGCATCCGCCTGACGCCCGACTACTGTCAAAAGCTCCGCCGGGCAGACCTGGACAGCGTGCAGATCACCTTCTACTCCGCGGATCCGGAGGTCCACAACCGCCTCGTGGGCGCAAACCGCCACGCGGAGACCCTGGCGGGAATCAAAAACGCCCTGGCACAGGGCCTGTCAGTCAGTATCAACACGCCTCTGTGCACCCTGAACAGAGATTATGTCAGGACCCTGGACCTGCTCCATGAATTGGGCGTCATCTATGTGACCTGCTCCGGCCTGATCACCACCGGCAGCGCGGCCCAGGCCCCTTCGGAAGCCCTGCAGCTCTCAGGCCCCGAACTGGAGCAGATCCTGCGCCAGGCCGTCGCCTACTGCCACCGGAACGGCATGGAGATCGCGTTCACCTCTCCCGGATGGCTCGACGAACAGGTCTTTGAGGAACTGAATATTCCCTCTCCATCCTGCGGTGCCTGCCTCTCCAATATGGCCATTACCCCCGGCGGAAACGTCGTCCCCTGTCAGAGCTGGCTCTCCGACCAACCCCTGGGCAATATGCTGCATGACAAGTGGGAGGATATCTGGGACAGCGAAACCTGCCGGACCCGCCGGGACTTCTCCGCCCAGATGACCGGCGAATGCCCCCTGAGGAGGTACTGCTGATAAAACGGTACTGCTGCATTTTTACAGGCAATCCGGACAACGACCCCTGAGGAGGTACTGCTGATGAAACGGAACAAAACCATACAGAAAAAAATAATACATGCTGCCTGCCTTCTGACAGCCCTGGCGCTGGTATGCTGCCTCTGCTTCCTTCCTTTCTTTACCGTGACCGTGCGGGCCGATACGCCCACTGACGAGATCGAGCACTTTATCATCACTGTCGATGTGGAGGACGACGCCTCCCTGCGCATGACCTACCACATTGACTGGAAGGTCCTGGACGATGAGACATACGGCCCCCTGGAATGGGTGGATATCGGTGTGCCCAACAGCAATCACTCCGAGGTCACGGCCCTGTCAGATTCCATCGACCACATTAACGATAAGGGAAACTCCCTGGAGATTTACCTGGACCGGAACTATAACCGGGACGAGGTCGCGAGCTTTGAGTTCTCCTTTGTCCAGGACCACATGTACCAGATCGACCGCTATGTCGAGGGAGAAACGGTCTTTGCCTACACGCCGGCCTGGTTTGACGGGATCGAGGTCAAGGACCTCACCATTCGCTGGAACGCGGACAAAGCCGGCGCCTGGCAGCCGGACTGCCTGATGGAGGACGGCTATCTGGTCTTTTCCACGGGCCTGCAGGCGGGAGAGCGCTACTCCATGACGGTCGCCTATCCCAACGACGCCTTCGCGTTTTCCACTGACCGGCAGGCCGGGGGTGACGGGGATACGGACTGGAACACGGACAGCGATGATAACTACAATAACTATGACGACGATGACGACAGCGTATACATTGTCGTTGGAGCCATCGTTTGTCTGTATGTGTTCCTGATCGGACCGCTCATGCTCATCATCCGTTTCTTCCGCTGGATCACCAGCGGCACCGGCTTCGGAGGCGGCGGGGGCAGCACGGAATACCGCAAGAAGATCACCCGCACCAAAATCGAGTACTACGAGACCTGTCCCGGCTGTGGCGCCGGACGCGTGGAGGGCAAGGACAAATGCCCCTACTGCGGACATAACATGATCAAGAGCAAGGAAATCGTGGAGGAAAAGGATCTGGAGAAGCCGGAGACCTACAGCAAGACCGGCACCTACCGGTACGGCAGCCACCCCAACACCTATATCCACGTGAATGTGGTCAATGTTCCGGTCGGACGTACCTACAAGTCCTCCCGGTCGGGCCCGCATTCCAGCGGCAAGTCCCATTCCTCCCGTTCCTCCAGCTGCGCCTCCTCCTGCGCTTCCTCCTGCGCCTGCGCCTCCAGCTGCGCCTGCGCCTGTGCCTGCGCCTCCTCCGGCCGCGCAGGCTGCTCGGTCAAGGACTTCTTCACTGAAAGCCTTCACCAAGGCAGAGTCCGCGTGGACAGCAGAAGAGTCACCGGGGACGTAACAGATTGACTCATATTTTCTGACCGCATACTGACGCGTTCAGAAGAACTGTTCATGGAGAACTGTTCCTGACGCAGCAGGACAACAGGATTATACTGTCCTGGTCAATAGATCAAATAGATCCGTAACATGACAGAAAGCCGCCGCACCGGGCCTTTATATGAGCGCGGTACGGCGGCTTTTCGATTGACCGGGAGACCTGTGGATCGGTCCCGTGAGTATGTTTATCTGCTGTTTATCTGTTTATCTGCGGTTTTCAGTCCCCCAGTCGCAGAGCTTGTCCAGTACCTTCACGAGGGAATGCCCGCGCTCTGTCAGAGAGTATTCCACCTTGGGCGGAATCTGCGGATAGACAGTCCGTATGATCAAATCATCCGCCTCGAGCTCCTTCAGATTCTGGCTGAGCGTCTTGTCCGCAATCTTCTTCAGATAGCGCTGCATCTCATTGAACCTGACGGGCTCGTACTCCATCAGACAGTAGAGAATGACCGGCTTGTACTTGCCGGAGATCAGAGACAGGGTATAGCTGTATCCAGTGGAATAGAAATCTGCATCTTCGATTTTCTGCTTTGACATATGCTTACCTCCAGGTAAGTACATTACATAAAAGTAGGTACTTGTAAATAACTCCGGTACTTCTATAATGTACGTTGTGATGAAATATAAGTCAAGATGACCGCTGCATAAATAGCGGAAAATAGCTTTTGACAGGAACATGATGATATGAACCCGGAAATTATTCATTAAGAGAAAGGCGGAATACGAACATGAAGAAAAATCTCGGAGTTGTACAGGCTGTTTATCCCATGCCCGTTCTAATCGTGGCGGCCTATGATGAAAACGGCAAGGTCAATGCCATGAACGCAGCCTGGGGCATGATCTGCAATGAGGACAGGATCGCCCTCTTTATTGACGAAGACCACAAGACCACCCAGAACCTGCTCAAGACAAAGGCCTTTACGGTCAGCATCGCCGACAGGGATCACATGGATGTGGCGGACTTCTTTGGCATTGCTACCGGCAACAAGATGAAAGACAAGTTTGAAAGAACCGGCTATACCGCCATTAAGAGCTCCTTTGTCAATGCGCCGATTATCGATGAGTTTCCTGTTGTTATGGAATGCGAACTGGCGGAGGTCTCCGAGACCGAGAGCTTCTACTGCATCGTAGGGAAGATCATCAACACCGCAGCCGAGGAAAAAGTCCTGTCGGAAAACGGAAAAGTGGATCCTATGAAACTTCAGGCCCTGATCTTTGACCAGTTCCAGCACGGCTACTATGTCACAGGCGAACAGGCCGGACAGGCCTGGAACGCGGGCGCGGGCCTGATGAAGAAAAAATAATCCTTCTTCCCTAAATCATTTCAGAAAACATTTCATCAAATCTGTTCAGAATGATCAAGTCTTTGTAAAATGAGAAAACCGCCGTATCGGATCCTTGAGACCGGTGCGGCGGTTTTGATGCGTCGGGGAAAAGCAACAGCCGGTTGCTTGCTGCGCAGGTACCTGCGTAGCATAATATAGCTATAGAAAAATATATCGCTAAAAAAATGTCGCGATAAAACCAGTGCCGGCACAGAATACAAAGAAGCCTGCACACCTCTGCAGAGGACTGCAGGCATGACAAACGAGGGGGAAAATCACATGGATACAAAGACGATCCTGAAACAGCTTCGCGAGAGCCACCATTTGACCCAGGACCAGATGGCGGAACGGCTGATGGTCACCAGGCAGGCCGTGAGCCGCTGGGAGACAGGAGAGACACAGCCTAATACTGACACCCTGCGGGCCCTGTCGAAGGAATTCAATGTATCGATCAATACGCTCCTGGGGTCTCCGAGGCAGCTGATCTGCCAGTGCTGCGGCATGCCGCTCGAAGATTCGATCATAGGCAGGAACAAGGACGGCTCGCTCAATGAGGATTACTGCCAGTGGTGCTATGCGGACGGGACCTACACCTACAGTGATATGGACGATCTGATCCGGGTTTGCGTTCCCAACATGGTGCAGCAGGGCTTTACCGAAGACCAGGCCCGCACCTATATGAAACAGATGCTGCCGCAGCTGGATTACTGGAAGAGATACGACCAGCTCAGCGACGACGGCCAGTTCGAGGCCTTAAAAAAGCAGCTGATTGAAGAGATCAATGACCTCCATATCGAGGGAATGCCCAAAGTCGAGGCGCTCAATGCCCTGGTTGGAAAATATGTGAACCTGGAATACCGGCTCCCCAACGGGACCAAAGTGAAATTCCTGGATGACCAGACCACCTACCTCGGAAACCAGCTGGAGTCTGAAATAAAGGCCGGACTCTGCTTCGGGGTCCTTGCAAACATGGACTTTATCCTGGTCTGCACCTACGAAAAAGACGTACAGAACCCCGAACTGCTCCTGTATAAAAAAAGATGATTAAATCATTAAAATGACGCAAAGCCGCTGCACCGACCACAGAAGTATGTGGACCGGTGCGGCGGTCTTATTTTTCGGGTAAAAACACGGTCCTGATCTGCGTCAGGAACCGCTCTGCGATAGGGGAAAAGGTCTGGTACTTCTTCCACACGAGATAGAGCTTTGTCTCCAGCCGGGGATCCAGCGGCCGAAAGGCCAGGCCGCTTCCGGGAGAGGTGTCCAGAAGGCGGTCAAACGTGAGCACATACCCGAGGTGTTCTCTTGCAAAGATAGACGCATTGTAGGACAGACGGAAGGAGCCTTCCAAATGAAGTCCGCCCATCTTTTCCCCGGCCCAGCGCGGAATATCCTTTTCCCAGCTCTGCTCAGAACAAAACAGCGGCAGCCCGATCAGGTCATCCACTCGGATGGCCTTTTTTTCCGCCAGCGGATCGTCTTCCGGCATGACAAGGCCCCATACATCTGCTTCGGGGAAGATCAGGGATTCATATTTCCCCGCGTCCGGCGTCTCGACCAGGACCACAAAGTCCAGGAGGCCCTTGTCCAGCTTTTCCAGGACCTGCTCCGTATCGCCGCTGGTGATGTGATAGCGGAGGCCGGGATAAGTCTGTTTAAAAGAATGAATCGCGCGGGCCAGATAGCGGATCTGGAAAGACTCCGCCAGTCCAAAGTACAGATCTCCGCCGGTGATGTCGTCCAGTGAGAGAAACTCCCGCTCGATCCTGTCGGCCATACTGACCAGGTCCTCGGCCCGATTGCGGAGCAGGACCCCCTCATCCGTCAGCCTGATGCTGAAGCTGTGCCGGGTGAAGAGCTTTTTCTCAAGCTCCTCCTCCAATGCTTTCAGGGCTTTC
>CADAIF010000128.1 GCA_902787905.1 uncultured Lachnospiraceae bacterium | reverse complement strand
AAGAGGGTCTGGTCATGACGCATGGCCTCCTCGATCGCGCTGACCGAGATCTTCCTGCTGATGTCAAAGTTCACAGAGACATCCGGCATGACAACCAGGCCGCGCAGCGCCACCAGCGGGCGCTCACAAGTGACCTCATTCATTCTGTTTTCACCTTCTTTAATGCCCATTAGCCTTTGCGGGCCTTACTCTTTTTAGGAAGCGCTGCCGGATCCACATGCTCAAGCACGGGGCCGCAGCCGCCGTCCACCACTTCCTTAGTGATGGTGCACTTAGCCACAGTTTCATCCGAAGGCAGCGTGAACATGATGTCCATCAGCACATTTTCGACGATCGCCCTCAGACCTCTGGCGCCGGTATTTCTCCTGGCTGACAGATGAGCGATCTCGCGGACAGCCTCATCGTCAAAGACCAGGTCGACACCGTCCAGCTCGAAAAGACGCTTATACTGCTTGATGATCGCGCTCTTCGGCTCTGTCAGTACGCGGACCAGGGCCTCCTCATCCAGAAGATCCAGAGATACCTTGACCGGGACACGGCCGACAAATTCGGGGATCAGACCGTATTTGATGAAATCCTGAGGCTGGGCCTCACGCATCAGCTCACCGACATTTTGCTGGTCATCCTTGACATGGATCTCGGCGTTAAAACCGATGGACTGGCCGCCGGACCTGGCCTCCACGATCTTCTCCAGACCGTCAAAGGCGCCGCCGCAGATAAAGAGAATGTTGGTGGTATCAATCTGGATCAGCTCCTGGTGGGGATGCTTACGGCCGCCCTGGGGCGGGACGGAAGCCATGGTGCCCTCAAGGATCTTCAGCAGCGCCTGCTGCACACCCTCGCCGGACACATCCCTGGTGATGGAGACATTCTCGGATTTCTTGGTGATCTTATCGATCTCATCGATATAGATGATGCCTCTCTCGGCCCGCTCGATATCATAATCCGCGGCCTGGATCAGCTTCAGCAGGATGTTTTCCACATCCTCGCCCACATAGCCGGCCTCTGTCAGAGAGGTGGCGTCGGCGATGGCGAAGGGCACATTCAGGATTTTGGCCAGGGTCTGGGCCAGCAGGGTCTTACCCGAACCGGTGGGACCGACCATCAGGATGTTGCTCTTCTGCAGCTCCACATCCGACTTTGTATCCGCCATGATACGTTTATAGTGATTGTAAACAGCAACCGAAAGCACCTTCTTGGCCTGCTCCTGTCCGATGACATATTCATCGAGGAAGGCCTTGATCTCCACAGGTTTCAGGAGATTGATATCCTCGCTCACCCGCTCCTGCTCAAACTCTTCCTCAATGATCTCAGAGCACAGACCGACGCACTCGTCACAGATGTAGACGCTGCCCGGCCCCGCGATCAGCTTTTTCACCTGACCCTGGGGCTTATTGCAGAAGGAGCACCTCAGCTGCTTCTTGTCGTCTGAACGACTTGCCATATGTTACCTCTTTCTGAGATCAGTTTCTCTTAGTGACAACAGCGTCAATCAGACCGTAGGCTTTGGCCTCCTCGGCACTCATGTAGAAATCGCGCTCGGTGTCCGCCGCGATCTTTTCCAGAGGCTGATGGGTATTGGCCGCCAGGATCTCATTGAGCATGTTCTTGGTGTACTGGATACGATTGGCAACGATCTGGATTTCCGTTGCCTGGCCCTCAACGCCGCCGGAGGGCTGATGGATCATGATCGTGGAATGGGGCAGGGCCAGACGCTTGCCCGGTGTGCCGCCGGAGAGCAGGAAGGCGCCCATACTGGCCGCCATGCCCATGCAGATGGTGGACACATCACACTTGATGAACTGCATCGTATCATAGATTGCCATACCTGCGGAAACGGATCCGCCCGGGCTGTTGATGTAAAGCTGGATATCCTTGCCCGGATCCTCGGACTCCAGGAAAAGCATCTGGGAAACAATGAGGCTGGCACTGATGTCCGTGACCTCCTCACCCAGGAAAATAATACGATCCTTTAACAGACGGGAATAAATGTCATAGGCGCGCTCGCCCCTGCTGGACTGCTCTATGACTGTAGGGACTAAACTCATCTTCTACCTCCTGATATAAAGAGGCTGCCGCAAAATGTCGATCCAGTTTACGGCAGCCTTCACAGTCTTGACGCGATTACTCTTCGTCCTTGTCCTCTTCGTCAACAACAGCTTCCACAGCCGCTGCCGGGACTTCTACTGCTGCATCCGCAACGAAAGCGAGTGCCTTATCGGCAAGGACATCGCTCTTGATGGTCTCGAGATCGGCCTCGCCCATCATTTCCTTCAGTTTATCAAGCTCCATGTTGTACTGTTTTGCCATGTTGGCCAGTTCAGCATCCAGCTCTTCCTCGGTCACTTCCAGGCCCTCAGCCTTGGCGACAGCCTCAAGCACCAGTCTGCTCTGAATATTCTTCAGGGCCTGGGGCTTCATCTGCTCAAGGAAGGAATCCCTGTCCATGCCGGTGTACTCGAAATATTTGTCAATGGAAAGGCCGCTGTAGGAAAGCTGCCTTGCGTAGTTGTCCATCATCTGTCTGGCCTGGGTCTCAATCATGGGCTCCGGGATATCGATCTCGGCATCCTCAACGATCTGGTCGACAACCTGCTGCTTCTTCTCATCCATGGCAGCCTTGGTCTTTCTCTCCACCAGGTCCTTCTTCACGCTCTCCCTGTACTCTTCCATGGTCTCGCACTCGGAAACATCCTGAGCGAACTCATCATCCAGATCCGGGATCTCGCGAGCCTTGATCTCATGAACCTTAACCTTGAAGAGTGCCGGCTTGCCTGCCAGCTCCTCAGCATGGTAATCCTCCGGGAAGGTGACATTGACATCCACATCCGCGTCAACCTCGGCACCGATCAGCTGATCCTCAAAGCCGGGGATGAAGGAATTGGAACCGATCACCAGGTCATAGCCCTCAGCTGTGCCGCCATCAAAGGCCACGCCGTCGATGGTACCAGCGTAATCAATGGTAACTGTATCGCCAAGCTTGGCTGCGCGGTCAACAGTGACCAGACGGGAATTCTGGTTCTGAACCTTTTTGATCTCCTGGTCGATCTCCTCCTCAGTGACCTCGATCACTGTCTCGGGAACCTCGATACCCTTGTACTTGCCCAGCTGAGCTTCCGGCTTTGTAGCCACCTCAGCGGTAAAGATGAACTCCTGACCCTTACCGATCTGGACAACATCGATCTCCGGCTGGGAAGTGATCATGATATCCTTCACCTCAGCCAGCGCCTCGTCGTAAGCTTCGGGAATCAGGATATTGGCGGCATCCTCATAAAACATGCCTGCGCCATACATTCTCTCGACCATGGCCTGGGGTACTTTACCCTTTCTGAAACCGGGAACAGAGATGCGGTTTTTCATCTTCAGATAAGCCTGTGTGATCGCCTTGTCGAACCTTTCAGCCGGCACTGTGATCGTCAGCTTTGCCATATAATGCTCTAATTTTTCTACCTGTACGTTCATGGTATGATCCTCCTTAATCTATCCGCAAACAGCTGCCCCGAAGGCTTCTGCTCAGACGTCTGCTCATTAGTATAGTATACAAAAACTTTTCTGTAAATACCGCCAAACTACTTTTTTATGATTTTTTTGTAAAAAAACGCCTGTTATGGTAAACCACTGCTTCAGGCTTCAGAATGCCTGTTATTGTAAACAAACATCAGGGCTGCCATGGCAAAAATGATGACATAGCCCAGAAAACTGAAAATGTCCGGCAGCTCATGGAAGAACAGGATGCCCCAGATGGCCGAAAAGACCACCATGGTGTAGTCGTACAGGGAGATCTCCCTGGCCGGCGCGTATTTATAGGCCGCCGTGATACCGAACTGGCCGATGGCCGCACCGCCGCCCGCGCCCAGAAGCAGCAGCAGCTGGGTCAGGGTCAGAGGAACAAAATCCGTGACCATAAAGGGGATGGAAGCGGCACATGAAAAAACAGAAAAGAAAAAGACGATCAGCGGGCCCCTTTCTCCCCGGACGCCCAGCGCCCGCACGCAGGTATAGGCGCCGCCGGCAGACAGGCCGCCGATAAAGCCGGCCAGGGCCGGCCATGCCGCCGTCAGATCAAAGCTGGGCTTGATGATCAGAAGGCTCCCCAGAAAGGCGATCAGAACACTGATCCCCTGCAGGGGCGACAGCTTCTCCTTCAGAATGAGCCAGGAGAAAAAGAGCGTGAAAAAGGGCGACAGCTTATTCAGCATGGAAGCGTCAGACAGGACCAGATGGCTGACTGCGTAGAAATTGCAGAAGATGCCGATGGTGCCCAGGGCTGAGCGCAAAATCAGCAGCGGAAGGTTCCGCCGCTGAAATGAAAATCCGGTATGACTTCTGACCAGGATGACCAGGGCGATCACCGCGGCCACGATATTTCTGAAAAAGCTTTTTTCTATGGAAGGCAGGTCGCCCGACAGCTTGACGCACAGACTCATGACAGAAAAGCCGAAGGCGGAAAAGATGATATAAAGAACTGCCTTATTCTTCGCCGTCATCAGGATCACCCTTGGCCGCCAGGGCCGCGGCCTCCTCAGGGGTCATGGCACTGAGTGCATTGTTGTGGTACTGGGGATCATAGGTCACCTCGGTGCCGAACCATGCCGGCACTTCCATTTCTTCCGCTTCCTTGATGCTGTCAAACTCGATCTCCGCCAGCAGCAGGCCCTCAAACTCACGCTCAAAGACGTCCAGCTCGATCATTTTATAACGGAAGGGAATCCTGTAACGACGCTTGGCAATGACGATACCGTCGCATTTGTCGATCATATGCTCAAAAGCCTCCTGCGTCAGGGGCAGATTATACTCCTCCCTGGCCAGCATGCCGCTGCTCTTATAAGTCAGCGTATATTCGTCGCCCTCCTGACGCACCCGGACCACCGGGTCCACATTCAGGTAACCCTGTCTGAGATGACAGGAAGGATAATCCTCAAGGCCTTCCGGCAGATGCTTTACAAGAAACTTACGTTCAATTTCCATATCTTACTCCCTCTGTGACATATTGCTGATCAGTAATCATAAACTCAAAAATTAGCAGCCCCGTCAGGGGCTGCCATTCTACATGGTTGAAAACCCTTGTGGCTATCAACCATTATAACACACTTTTCAGAAATTGTTGTGCTTTTTCTGTTTTGGGATGATTAAATATTTCTTCGGGAGTGCCTTCCTCCAGAATGTAGCCGTCAGCCATGAAAACGACCTTGTCGGCGACCTCTCTGGCGAAGCCCATTTCATGGGTGACGCACAGCATGGTCATGCCCTGGGCCGCCAGATCCTTCATAACACTGAGAACCTCACCGACCAGCTCGGGATCCAGCGCGGAAGTGGGCTCATCAAAGAGCATGATCTTGGGCTCCATGGCCAGCGCTCTGGCGATGGCGACTCGCTGCTGCTGTCCGCCGGAAAGCCTGTTGGGATAGACATCCATCTTATCTGCCAGACCGACCTTGGTCAGCAGCTCCCTGGCCTTGGCCTCCGCCGTCGCCACAGGCACCTTCCGCACATTCAGCGGAGCGATCATGACATTTTCCTTCACCGTTTTGTGCGGGAAAAGGTTGAACCGCTGGAACACCATACCCATTTCCAGAAGCATGGCCTTGTGCCTGGCCGGCTCCATGGTCTCCACGATCTTGCCGCCCTCCGCGTGGCAGAAAAGCTCATCTTCGATAAAGACCTTGCCGCTGGTCAGCGTTTCCAGAGTGTTTAAGGAACGAAGAAAGGTGGATTTGCCGGCGCCGGAGGGGCCGAT
>CADAIF010000127.1 GCA_902787905.1 uncultured Lachnospiraceae bacterium | reverse complement strand
GATTTCCACTCGTTCGTCGAAAGTCGTTTTTCTTCCCCTGGTCATGATAACTGTTCCTCCTGTCCCGGATGTTTTCAGCTCCTCATGACCATTATACCGCATTATCCAGTTATGTAACTTACTTCTTGCTCTGATTCCGTATCGTTGACAGATTTCCTGTTGGGACCCTGTCCCACAGAGATAATCGTGTACAGCCTGTTGTTTAAGCTCTTTTGAATAGGTTTTTTTCTTATGATAAAAAAATGCACCTTCTCCATCACTTTTATATATGCTTATCCATTGTTGGACAGAGGATATCCTGATCCCCAGTCTGGCTGCAGCGTGTACTTGTTGTTCTTTACCATCCAGTATCTGATGCACAGTCCGTAGTTTCTCTGCCGGATCTATCTTCCTTTTAAACATAAAATGCTCCCTTCCAGGCAGTAAGAGTTTTTATTATTTCTCTTGTCTACCTGGATGGGAGCATATCACCTTTTTGACATCAGACAAGTATTTCATTTTTCAAAGCTTCCAGTTCGCCGGACAGGGTCCGGATCTCCTTGGTCAGCTGGTCTTTCATCTTGGCCATCTCTCCGTTGTTACGGAAAGAATCCATGTGTTCCGATGCCTCCAGGGTCAGGAAACCGCTGTGGAAGGCATGCGGGTATTTGAATTTCCTGACCTCATCTGAAAAACGGATGACGATCTTATCATCAGAAATCTCATCTACAGTGCCCATACCGTATTTCTTATGAACGACGTTGGCACCATCAAGAGAGACTACATCTTCCTGATGGCCCATCTTTTCCATCTGATGACGCTTCCCTGCAATCAGAAGCTCCAGGCTGTCGATCCGCTCCTGAGCGGCAGCCTTCTTCAGTCTGACCTTGACAGTCATCTTCTCGATGCCGGCGTTCTTGTAAAAATGTCCTGCCTAGGCACGGAACATGATATCGTAAACCAGCAGTTGCATCTTGTCATCAATATCGAAGCCGGCTGCTTCTCTGATCCGTTCATTGATCTTTACAAAACGCTCATCTGTACTGATCTCGCGCCGCAGCTCTTCACACAGTCTGTAATATCTGACCAGTGAAAATGTTCTGCCGCCGCCGAAATCTTCTGAAAACTCGACACAGTTGGCCCAGCTGGATGCATCTGTCGACTTATAGATATAGTTTTCTGCAGGCTGCCACATATTCAGATAAAATAACCCGTGCCCCATCTTCATCGGGTATTTTAATGTGCCTGCACATTCTGTCACCTTCCGGTTGATCGTATCTGCAAATGCGGCTGCCCGCTGCTTTCTTCGTTCAAGATCGCCTTCATCTTCAGCAAACAACCGTTCAAATGCTTCTTCTACAAATGGTGATTCCCCAAGACTCAGCAGGTATGCAATATTATCTGTCTGAGTGACCAGCATCCGGTCTGCCACCAGATCCATCTTTGCTGCAGCAGCCAGATACATCGATTCAAAATCCTCTGCTGTTATGTCCCATGCTTTCTGAAAGCATCTGACCGCTATCCAGCGGCCTGCACCGTCTCTCACTTCCTGCGCATCAAGTCCATCAAACCGCTCTGCGTACTGGGATAGAACCCTTTCCAAATGCAGTTTATTCATGACTATCCCTGCTTTCTTCCAAAAGCAACCACTCTCTTGTTACTTATTGTCGCTGTAATCCCTCCAACATATTTAATATACAGTAATTATAGCATTTTTAAAAAAGAAAGTCATGTGTCTGAATAGACAAAAATTTTTACATTTATTTGTGAAAAAAATGACAATTATAGTGATTTCATATGTTATGTGACAAAAAACAGCAATTCTTCCTCCCTGATCTTCAGGTAATCGGGCAGGCCCTTCGCCTCCAGCTCAGCCCACTGATGACGCTGGGCAAACCAGGCGGCAATACTGTAAGGTGACGTTTCCTTCCCGGAAGGACAGATATAATAATTCGTCTCGAAGGGAAGTTCATCCCGTCTGCTAAGGATAAAAGGAATGCAGTTTTCCTGCCGCTCCCCCCATACAGGCTCAAACTCATGGGCCCGGTAACCGATAAAGACCAGTTTCTCCGGGAGCACCTGTACGGTGTGGATCCTGACAGCCCAGTCTGTGGCCTCGAAGGTATGGTCATCCAGCCTTCTGACCCGCGAAAAATTCTTACATCCCGTAAGTGCAGCAGCACGCACACAGGACGGATGGGCAAAAACCTCCTTTTTCGGTCCCCGGTCGATGATCCTGCCCTGATCGATGATCACTGCTTCATCGCTGAATCGGTAGATCTCATCCCTGCTGTGGGACACCATGATCACATGTCCAGGAAAAGCTTCCAGTGTTGTCAGCAGTTCCCGGTTCATCTGATCTCTCAGATGGATATCCAGGGCTGAAAAAGGTTCATCCAGCAGGATCACATCCGGCTCTGAGGCCAGGATCCTGGCAAGGGCGACCCGCTGCTGCTGGCCGCCGGAAAGCTGTCTGGGATAATGCTTTTCCAGACCTTCCAGCTTAAACTGCCGGATCAGGTCAGCAATGATAACAGCCTTCTCTGTCCCGGAACACGACATACCAATGCCGATATTCTCAGCGATTGTCATGGCCGGAAAAAGAGCATAATTTTGAAAGAGGTATCCCACCCTGCGTTTCTGTGGTTTCAGGTCGATCCGCCTTTCGCTGTCATAGAGGGCACGGTCGTCAATACAGATCCTGCCCTCATCAGGCCGCAGGATTCCTGCGATCAGCTTCAGGGTAATGCTCTTGCCGGCCCCGGAAGCACCAAGAATACCAATCCTTTTTGCCTCTGTCTGAAGATTGATATCAAGAGCAAAATCTCCGGCCTTATAGCTGGCGGATATGGTCAATGACATCTTTCATCACCTGCCTTTTTCATAGTTACCAGCGCTGCGCAGTTTTATCTGTATTTCCGGCAAAAAGATTGATCGCCATAAGGATGACCAGAGCGATCAGCATGACCACGATGACCCAGAAACCGGCTGTCAGGTAATCACCATTCTGAATGACCATGGCGATCCGCTGGGAGATGGTTCCGGTCTTACCCGGGATATTGCCGGCCAGCATGGACGTTGCTCCGTATTCTCCCATGGCTCTGGCAAATGTAAGCACTGTACCGGAAATGATCCCGGGGCGGGCAGCAGGAAATACAACCCGCCAGAAGATCTTCCAGTCAGAAAGTCCCAGGGTTCTGCCCGCATAGATCAGGTCAATATCCACCTGTTCAAAAGCTGCCCGGGCATTCCGGTACATGAGTGGAAATGCGATCACCACTGCAGCAATCACGCAGCCTGCCCAGGACTGGACGATCTTAATATCAAAATAATCATACAAAAACATACCCAGGGGCCGCCTTTTGGAAAACAGCAGCAGGAGGAAAAAGCCGGATGCCGTCGGCGGTATCACAAGGGGGAGGGTCAGCAGGGAATCGATCACTGCCCGGGTCCCTTTTCTCCGGGCCATGATCCAGCCGGCCACAAGAATACCCAGGAAAAAACAGATCACTGTTGCTGCCAGGCCGGTTTTCAAAGAGATAAACAGCGGACTCCAGTCCAGCTTCTGAAGAAAATCCGCAAACTGAACATTCATAACTGCCCCTCCATCGCTTTATGAAAACGCATCCTACAGGTTGGTGTCAAAATAATAGCTGTCGAAGATTTCCTTGGCTTCATCGGATGTGATAAAATCCACAAATTCCTTCGCAGCCGCAGCTTCTGCCTCATCAGCCTCTTCATTTACGATCTGGGCAACAGGGTAGATGATATTGCCACTTGTTTCATAGCTGACAGTCTCAAGGACCTGAAGTTCATCCTCATAGCCATAGGTATCGGAATAGTAGGTGGTACCCACTTCACAGGAACCCTCAATAACAGCCAGGAGGACCTTGCTGACATTGCCCTGCTCACTGATCTCCACGCCCCCCAGGGCATCGGAAACTTCCTGGGTCGTATAAGCGGAAGGATCATCTGTCTCAGGAAGGATACCCAGATTCATCAGTGCCTGTCTGGTGTACTTGCCGACAGGCACGCTGCCGTCTGCAAGGGCCAGGCTTTCAGCATCTCCCAGATTTTCAAGACCGGTGACTGCAGTCTCGGTATCTGCACGGGCGATGACGATCAGCTGGTTGTTCAGCACATCCGCCCTGGTTCCCTCCACCAGAAAACCACCCTCTTCCAGGGTATTCATCTGTTTCTGGGCTGCACTGAAGAAGACATCACAGGCATATCCGTTCTGTATCTGCTCCATGAGTGTTCCTGAGCTATCCGCATTATAAATAATCTCAACATCCGGATGGCTTTCATTAAACTTTGCAGCCACATCCTCCATGACCTTGCTCAGGCTGGCCGCAATAAATACCTGGATCTGGGTGCCGCCCTCTGCAGCAGTCGCCTCGGTCTGGGCTGCTTCGGTCTGGGCTGCCTGCGTCTCCTGCTTGCTGCTCTGGCTGCAGGCCGTAAGAGAAACCATCATCATGGCAGCCATGGTCAATGCCAATACCCTCTTCATCATTTTCATTTTTCTGCTTCCTTTCTGTCCTGTCTCAGGCATCTACGCGCCGATACCTTTCCTTGTAAAGTCTCTCTATTTCATCTGCAACATAAGGGATCGCATCTGCCGATGCGGCCGCGTCCCTGCAGTAATATTTGGGCCAGGTGCAATCCTTCATCCCTTCGATCAGAATGATATCCGCCTCAGGGAACATTCCCATGAGGGCTTCTGCACTGATACTGGTGGTTTTTTTGTGTACCAGATAGTGCCCCGCTGAAAAAACCGCTGTCCCGTAAGCCCCGGCAGCCATATGCTGCCAGCTGTCCGTCCCGGGCACATCGCCCTCAAAATCGTGTCCGTCATGCTTGATCACAGCCACCTGATAGCCGCGGCCGGTCAGCAGCCTGATGACGCCGCTGACGAGGGTTGTCTTCCCGGTTTTCTTAAAGCCGCAGACGGCATAGACCAGCTGCTTTCTTTTCAGAGGTAATGAACCCATACCTTCTCTCCTTTTTTCCCGCTGCTGCCTTCCGGCAGTTCGATGAAGCAGTTACAGTAGGCCATGGAGGCAATGGTTCCGGCAGCCTGGGATCCTTCTGCAAAGCACACTGTATGTTCATCCGCCCGGCCCTTTAAAAACCGCCGTCTGCCGCCGCCCTTGGGCGAATCCTCACTCAGCTGCCGCTCCTCTGCTTTCCCGGCCGTCACAGCGCCGCCGGACAGTTTGACAAGTACCGGGCGGGCAAGCAGTTCAAAATTCACCATTACGCCGTAAGGATTGCCTGTCAGACAGATGACCGGGGTATGATCATAGATAAATGTCAGCGTCGGGGCGCCCGGCTTCAGCTTCACTCTCCAGAACAGTTTTTCTGCCTCCAAGGCCGCAAGCACCCCGTGCATGATATCCTTCTCACCAACAGAGACCCCGCCGGTGGTGATGATCAGGTCATGATCCGGTGCCAGCCGGCGGATCAGGTCAGCCATGCCCGCCACATCATCATTGCTGTGAAGACCGGTGATATCTGTTCCCCCAAGCTCTGCAAGCCGCCCTGTGACAAAGGTCAGATTTGTATCATAGATCTTGCCCGGGCTTAACTTACTTCCCGGCGGAAGGATCTCATCACCGGAGGAGATGACCGCAATTTTCGGTCTGCGATATACCGGCAGTTCCCGGCAGCCTGTACCTGCAGCGACAGCCATGGCCATGCTGCCGATCCTTGTGCCGGCCTTTAACAGCACATCGCCCCGTCTGAAGTCTTCACCGGCATAGCAGTAATTCTCATAAGCCCGTTGGGGG
>CADAIF010000126.1 GCA_902787905.1 uncultured Lachnospiraceae bacterium | reverse complement strand
CATCCTTGAAAAAAAAAAAAAAAAAGACAAACAGAAAAATATCGGCGGCATCCTGGTGGCTTTTGCCGTGCTCATGCTGGGCATGAGCGGCATGTCCTCAGCGGCTTCACCGCTGACACAGAATGAAAGCTTTACAGGTATCCTGACCGCTTTCTCCAACCCCATCCTGGGTCTTCTCGCAGGTCTCGTGATGACTGCTGTTCTGCAGAGTTCATCGGCCTCTATCGGTATCCTGCAGGCGATCGCCGTGGGCGGTTCCATGAAAATGAGTACAGCCATCCCCATCCTCATGGGTGAAAATATCGGATCGGCCATCACCGGTGTCATTTCATCTATCGGTGCTTCCAGGAATGCCCGCAGGGCAGCCATGATGCAAATGTATTTCTGTCTGATCAAGACCGGCGTTTTCATGGTTGGTTTTTATGCCCTCAATGCCATGATGCATCTGGCGATCATGGATAAGATAGCCACACCGGTAGGTATCGCTGTCTTCCACAGTGTCTTTAATATCGGTGCCGTGCTGATCATGCTGCCCATTTCCGAGCTGCTGGTCAAGCTGGTCATGAAGACCATTCCGAGCGACGAGCAGGAGCTGAAGGCAGCTGCCGGCAGGCGTACACTGCAGATCCTGGATCCCCATTTCCTTTCATCACCGGCCTTTGCTCTGGAGCAGTGCCGTGTGGCTATGAAGAAAATGTCCGAGCATACCCGGGAGGCCATGGAACTGGCCATGAGCCTGATCTTCACCTACGATCCGCAGAAGGCGGAAGAGGTGGATGATCTTGAGCGCCGGGTAGATGAATATGAGGATACACTGGACAGCTATCTGGTACAGCTTTCCAGCCGCATCTCCACCAAGAATGAGAGTCAGGTTCTGTCGACCCTGCTCCACAGTGTCATTGATTTCGAGCGTATCACGGACCACGCCTTAAATATCATGCAGCAGACCTCGCAGATGCAGGAAAACAATCTGCAGCTGACGGAGGCCGCTTTAGATGAGCTGAGTGTCTTTACATCGGCCATTTCGGATATCATGAACCGTACCTTCAAGGCCTTTAATGAGCATGATCTGGAGCTGGCGCTGACAGTTGAGCCGCTGGAGGAGATCATTGACGGCCTGAATATGGAGATCAAGGACAGGCATATCTGGCGTCTGCGTCATGGTATGTGTACTGTCGAAACCGGCATGATCCTGTCGGATATCACCACCAACCTTGAGCGTGTGGCGGATCATTGTTCCAATATCGCTGTCTGTCTGCTTTCCATGGAGAATGACAGCATGGATACGCATAAATACCTGAAACATGAGCGCAGTGAAGAGAATACGGATTTTGTCCGTGAAGAGGCTGAGTTCCAGGTGATGTATAAGCTGCCGGCACCTTCGAATGCCGCGGCAGGCCATGTGGAGTGATGTCTCGAATCTCTTTTCTGCAAGGGGGGTTCGAATATGAAAAAAATATCGGTCATTGCTTTTCTGGCGGCGGCATGTCTTATGGCAGGCTGCGGCGGCGGGGCAGGCAAAGCGGCAATCCCCGCACCGGAAACGGCTGCGTCTGAAAGCACTGCCGAAACGGCGGCGGAAACGGAGACAGAAACCGCTTCTGAGACAGAGGCCTCAGGGCCCGATATGGAAGCTGCCGCCGGTGCTTATCTGTCCGTTCTGGAAGAAAACCGGCAGTATTTTGATCTGTACAGCTGGCAGAACCTGTATGGTCTCCATACCAGTGAGCGCAGGCCTGTGGTCATTACGGATGTGACCGGGGATGACATGCCGGAGCTGATCTATACGACCGCCTCCAGGGATCCGAATAAGAGCGGGGGCGTGGCTGAGCTTCATGTTTATACCTTCAGGGATGACGCTGCCCAAGAGATCTTTTTTGATGAATTCTGGGATGTGTCTGCCGCCGGCGGTACCCGCTGGGCACTTTTTAAGGAGCAGGGCTCGGATCAGATGTATGGCTACACCAGCATGGGTGATGAGAACTGGACCTATGAGTTCCTTCGCTTTGACGTAGGCGCAGACGGACAGTTGTCGGAGGTAAAGGAACTGGTCTGTGACGGTGTGCTGAAGGAGGATTACTCCGGTATGGTCTATACCATCACCAATGAGGCCGGTGAGGCGCTCAGTGAAGAGGCCTACGAGGAAAAGAAGCAGGAATACTGTGATCACATGTCCCTTTATCTGACAGGCGGCAATCTGGATAATGAGGGCCTGGCTGCGGCTGCGGACCGGGTATCAGAGGCCGGCATGACCTACAGTGAGGCCATTACTTATCTGAAATCCTTCCTGCCGGGGACGGAAGCCGGCAGCGGCGACCTCTTTGAAATGCTGGACGGCAAGGAGTTTATGTTTGCCAGCGGCGCCGGCGCCTGGGCAACTTTCGTGCAGTTCCACGCGGACGGCTTCTTCTTTGGCAATTATCATGATTCCAATATGGGTGAAACCGGAGACGGTTATCCCGGCGGCACAGTTTATGTCAGCGATTTCAGCGGTCAGTTTAAGGATCCTGTGAAAATCGATGAATACAGCTTTTCCATGACTCTTGAAAATGTGGCGGTAGAGGATAAACCGGGGGATACCTGGATCGATGATCAGGTTCTGTATATAGCTGCCGATCCCTATGGTCTGGAGGAAAGTGAGGGCAAGTCCTTTACGGTCTATCTGCCGGGAACGCCCACGGATCGGCTGACTGAAGAGTGCCTGGGCTGGGTCGCTATGCCGGGGGCCTGGGGTCAGGAAGTTCCGGAGACACTGCCTTTCTATGTACTCTATAATGAAGAGAAGCAATACGGCTTCAGTTCTTCAGAGGAGGAGAGAGGAGAAGCGGAAGATGATTTTTCACAGTTCCTGGACATTTGCTGCAGTGAGGCGCTGGACCCGGCTTACGCTTCCAGGGTGGAGGCGATGAGCAGTGAGGAGATCCAGCTTTATATCAACGGCATTTATGCCCGTCACGGCTACCGGTTCAAGGATGAGGGACTTCTGGATTATTTCAGTCAGTACAGCTGGTACAGTGCCTCTGAGGCGGATATGGCAGTGGTTCAGGCCGGTTTTTCTTCCGTGGAAAAGGCCAATGTGGACTATCTGGCAGCTCATAAATAAAAGAAAAAATAATTAGCACTCAACACTTGACAGTGCTAACAAAGGGTGATATAGTATCTACAGGCGAAGAGTTGTTCTATTACATATAGAACAGTGATTTGCGGTAGAACAGCGTTTCGCCGGCCGGGCAGTTTATTGCCCGGCCGGCGTTTATCATACCCGGAGAGAGCTCCGGAACTGTTTTTCAATGACTTAAGAATAATCTTAATAAAGGAGGCGTGATTATGGATCTGAATAAATTCACGCAGAAATCCGTGCAGGCTGTGCAGGATTGTCAGAAGTATGCCGTAGAATACGGCAATCAGCAGCTGGAGCAGGCCCATCTGCTTTACAGTCTGCTGGCGCAGGATGAAAGCCTGATCGACAGGCTCCTGGCGCGTATGAATATCAACCATGAGGGCGTCAAGGTTCAGGCAAAGCGCCTGGTGGAAAGGCTGCCGAAGGTCTCCGGCGGGCAAATGTATCTGGGTGACGCTCTGAACAGGACCCTGATGCGGGCTGAAACCGAAGCGAAGCAAATGGGGGACGAATATGTCTCCGTCGAGCATCTTTTCCTGGCTTTGATCGAGACAGCGGACCAGGATGTCAAGCAGCTTTTCAGGAATTTCAATATCACCAGGGACGGTTTTCTTACCGTCCTGAGAGAAATAAGAGGGAATCAGAGAGTGACCAGCGATAATCCGGAAGAAACCTATGACAGTCTGAACAAGTATGCTGAGGATCTGGTCGGCAAGGCCAGGGCTCAGAAGCTGGATCCGGTCATCGGCCGTGACAGCGAGATCAGGAACATCATCCGTATCCTGTCCCGGAAGACCAAGAATAACCCGGTTCTGATCGGTGAGCCCGGCGTCGGTAAAACGGCTGTGATCGAGGGACTGGCCCAGCGTATCGTGGCCGGTGATGTGCCGGACGGTCTGAAGGATAAGAAAATCTATTCTCTGGATATGGGTGCCCTGGTGGCCGGTGCCAAGTACAGGGGTGAATTTGAGGAGCGTCTGAAGGCGGTCCTGTCTGAGGTCAAAAAGAGCGAGGGTGAGATCATCCTCTTTATCGATGAGCTGCATCTGATCGTCGGCGCCGGTAAAACAGAAGGTGCCATGGACGCCGGCAACATGCTGAAGCCTATGCTGGCCAGGGGTGAGCTCCACTGTATCGGCGCGACCACTCTGGATGAGTACAGGAAGTATATCGAGAAGGATAAGGCCCTGGAACGTCGTTTCCAGCCGGTTCTGGTGGATGAGCCTACGGTGGCGGATACCATCGCGATCCTTCGTGGCCTGAAGGAGCGTTATGAGGTCTTCCACGGCGTGAAGATCACCGACGGCGCCCTGGTGGCGGCAGCGACATTGTCCCATCGTTACATCAGTGACCGTTTCCTTCCGGATAAGGCCATTGACCTGGTGGATGAGGCCTGTGCCATGATCAAGACGGAGCTGGACTCCATGCCCACCGAGCTGGATGAGATCTCCCGTAAGATCATGCAGCTGGAGATCGAGGAGGCCGCCCTCAAGAAGGAGGATGACAAGCTCAGTCAGGAGCGTCTGGCGGCCATCACGGCGGAAATTGCCGAGCTGAGGGACAGCTTCAACAGCCAGAAGGCCAAATGGGATGAAGAAAAACAGGATGTGGAACGTCTTCAGAGCCTGCGTCAGCAGATCGAGGACGTCAATAAGCAGATGGAGGAAGCCCAGCGAAGGTATGACCTCAATAAGGCGGCTGAACTCCAGTACGGCACCCTGCCCCAGCTGAAAATGCAGCTGGAGGCTGAGGAGGCCAAGGTGCACGGCAGGGAGAATTCCCTCCTGCGGGAACGTGTGACGGATGAGGAGATCTCCAGGATCGTCTCCAGATGGACCGGCATCCCGGTCGCCAAGCTGACGGAGAGTGAGAGGAACAAGACCCTGCATCTGGATGAGCAGCTGCATAAGCGTGTCATCGGCCAGGATGAGGGCGTAGAGAAGGTCACAGAGGCCATTATCCGTTCCAAGGCCGGTATCCAGGATGAGAACAGGCCCATCGGTTCCTTCATGTTCCTGGGGCCCACCGGTGTCGGTAAGACAGAGCTGGCCAAGGCACTGGCTGAGAATCTTTTCGATGACGAGAACAACATGGTCCGTATCGATATGAGTGAATACATGGAGAAGTTCTCCGTGTCCAGGCTGATCGGAGCGCCTCCGGGCTATGTGGGCTATGAGGAGGGCGGTCAGCTGACCGAGGCGGTCAGGAGGAAGCCTTACTCCGTAATCCTCTTTGATGAGATCGAGAAGGCGCATCCGGATGTCTTCAACGTCCTGCTGCAGGTGCTGGATGACGGCCGTGTGACGGATTCTCAGGGCAGGACGGTGGACTTTAAGAACACCATCCTGATCATGACCTCCAACATCGGTTCCAACTACCTGCTGGAGGGGATCGATGCCGAGGGCAATATCAGTGAGGCGTCCAGGGATATGGTCATGGCTGACCTGAAGGCGCACTTCAGGCCGGAGTTCCTCAATCGTCTGGATGAGATCATCATGTTCAAGCCGCTGACCCGCGACAATATCAGTGGTATCGTGGATATCCTGATGAAGCGTCTGAATGACAGGCTGAAGGAAAAGGATCTTTCGGTGGAGCTGACGGGGGCGGCCAGGGAGTACATTGTCGACCATGGCTACGATCCGGTTTACGGTGCCCGTCCGCTGAAGCGTTTCCTGCAGAA
>CADAIF010000125.1 GCA_902787905.1 uncultured Lachnospiraceae bacterium | reverse complement strand
GAGAAGGCGGCAGCGGAAGAAGCGGCCCGCCTGGAAGCAGAGAAGGCAGCAGCGGAAGAAGCGGCTCGCCAGGAGGCAGAGAAGGCAGCAGCGGAAGAAGCGGCCCGCCAGGAGGCAGAGAAGGCGGCAGCGGAAGAAGCGGCCCGCCTGGAAGCTGAAAAGGTGGAAGATGATGACGATATTTCAACAGAAACAGAGATGGAAGTGGCGGCTGACTTCGAATCAGACCACAAAAACAGTACGGAAGTGGATAATAACGCCTGGGCTTCCGATGATCTGCCTGATTTTGAAGAACCTTTGGATGAGGAAAAGGAAAAATCAAGCATTGCGAAGTTTTTCTCCTCCGTTCTGGCCGGTTTTGGGGCCAGGAAGGCTGCGTCAGCGTCCTCGGTTACTGAGGCTGAACATACACCTTCCGAATCAGAGATCCTTCTGGATAATGCCGTAAAGGCTGCTCAGCAGGAGGAGATTGAAAAGGCTGAGGAAGAGGCAGAAAAGGCTGCGGAAACCGTTGAAACAGCTGAAGAAACAGTTGAGGCTGAGGAGACAGAGGAGATCGAAGAGACAGTCGAGACCGAGGAAACTGAAGAAGCTGCGGAAACCGAAGAAACTGAGGAAGTCGAGGAGACAGAGAGACTGAAGAAGCCGAGGAATCCGAAGAAACTGAAGAAGTCGAAGAGACAGAGGAGACCGAGGAATCCGAAGAAACTGAAGAAGTCGAAGAGACTGAAGAAGCCGAGGAGTCTGAAGACGATGATGAATATTATACTTCGGATGATGAGATCCCGGACGAGTCTCTCTTTGGGGAGCTTTTCGGTGTCACCGGTACCAAACTGGTAGAGGTTGACGATGATGATGAGGAAGGCTTCCGTATAGTTTCCATGGCTTCGGCTGAAGACAGTTCCGAAGAAGAAGAAACTGAAACTGACGAGGAAGAATCCGAAGAGACATCCGAAGAAGACGTTTCTGAGGAAGATACTTCTGAGGAAGACGTTTCTGAGGAGGATACTTTTGAAAAAGAGAAGACAGATATAGCTGAGGACACATTGTCTGCAGAAGAAACCGCCGCGGACCTTGAAACGTCCGCAGACGAGAGTGAAAGCGGGGAGTCAGAGGATGAAATCACTGAAAGCGGCGCTGAAACTGCTGAAGACACTGAAGAAACTGAATTCACTGAGGAAAAACAGGAAACTGAAAAAGTCATCGAAGAAGCTGAAGAGTCAGAGGCAGAGGATAACGACACCGAAGCGTCAGGAACAGAAAGCTCAGAAGATACTGCAGGCACAGATGCTGCCCGGGCAGAAACGGCCGGCGGAGCCGAAGACGCAGACGCAGAAAAGATGGGTGAAGTTATTCAGGCAGAGCTCGCAGAAGATGACGATGAAGACGAAGATGAGGTACTTGAGGCAGGCGGCGAGGATCTCGGAGCGCTGTTTGGCCTTGGTTTCCTCCAGGATCAGGTAAGCGAGACGGAGGAAGTCGAGGAATCCGAGGAGATCGAAGAAGCCGAGGAAACCGAGGAGACTGAGGAGACCGAAGAAGCCGGGGAGACCGAAGAAGCCGAGGAGTCCGAAGAAGGCGAAGAGACTGAGGAAACCGAAGAGACTGCCGAGACTGACGATGATGACGATGAGATCATCGGCGAGAAGCAGGAACTGGATGCCATGTTCGCAGGCATGCTGGATGACACTGCGGATGATGATGAAATCTCAGATGACATTGCCGCTCCGGAAACCGTCATGGACATCTTCGGGACTGTGGCCGGCGTCAAGAGTATCAAAAACCAGCTGACGGAGACTTTCACAAAATTTGAAGACAACGCTTTGTCAAATATGGACCTTCTTGCCCCGTATGATATCAATTTTATCGTGACCGGTGACGACATGAGTGTCAAGTCACAAATTGCCATTGGTATTGCCAAGGCGTTGAACACATATGGTATATGTGACAAGAGCAAACTGGTCCGTGCGACGGCAGATGATCTGAACGGCCGTGATTTCTCAGCCATCTTCTCCAAGATCAGCGGGGGCTGCCTGATCATTGAGGACGCGGATCGTCTGGATGAGAAGGCTGTGCTGACGATCTCCGCCTATGTACAGAAGAAGAACCAGGATGTGGCCATCGTTCTTGAGGGCGAGGAGAAGCAGATTCGCGGACTTTTAGCGACATATCCGGCCATCAGAAGCAAGTTCCTGAATATCATCCATATCGGAAAATATAATGAGGATGAGCTGGTCCAGCTGGCTGCCGGCTACGCGAAAAAGAAGGGATACGAGATCGCTGCGCCTGCGAAAAAGAAGCTGAAGACCATCATCAGCGACCGTATGCGTGACAATTATTCTGTGAATTATGAGGATATCATGGCAATCATTGAGGAAGCGATCTCCAGTCTGGAAAAAAGAAATATGAAAAATCTTTTCATGACTGTGCTGGACAATAAGTATGAGGAGGCGGCCATGTTCCTCTTACTGCCTGAAGATTTTGACAATATCAATATTCCAAATTAGTCAACAAAATTCAAAAACGACCCTGTGTACGCCAAAAAATCCTTGAAAATCAACGTTTTGCCAGGTCAATAACTTGACAAATCACCAAAAACTGTGTACCATGAGACTTGATGATTATTTGGACGAAATGACAATGATCACAACATTTTATTAAGGAGGGCATTATTTTGAGAATCTTAGTATGTGTAAAACAGGTACCTGACACAACAGAGATCAAGATCGATCCGGTTACGAATACACTGATTCGTGCTGGCGTTCCCAGTATTCTTAACCCCTTCGACGCATATGCGCTTGAAGTTGCGGCCAGAATCAAGGATGTCACCCCGGATACAACGATCACACTTCTGTCCATGGGTCCGGAACAGGCTAAGGCTGTTCTGACAGAAGGTCTTGCAGTAGGCGGCGACTTCGCTTACCTTTGCAGCGACAGAAAGTTCGGTGGTTCCGATACTCTCGCTACCAGCTACATCCTGGCTTCCGCTATCAAGCAGATCGAGGCTGAGGAAGGCAAATTCGACCTGATCATGGGCGGCAAGCAGGCTATCGATGGTGATACAGGTCAGACCTGTGTTGAGATCGCTTCCCATCTGGGTATTCCGCAGATCACATATGCCAACGAGGCTACTGTTGACGGCGACGAAGTCGTTGTTAAGCGTGAGAGCGATCAGGGCTACGATATGGTTTCTGCTAAGATGCCGGCTGTTGTTACAGTTAACAAGACCGCTTTTGAGCCGAGGTATCCTACCCTCAGAAGCAAAATGGCAGCTCGTAAGAAAGAAATCAAAGTTCTTACATTTGATGATATCAAAGAGATCGATGTTACACGCTGCGGTCTGAAGGGCTCTCCGACAAAGGTTAAGAAGACCTTTACTCCGGTCAGAAATAAGACTTGCATCAAGCTCGAAGAGGAAGATGTTGCAGCAGCAGGCAAGAAGGTCGTCAATATGCTTGTTGACGCGAAAGTTCTGTAAGGAGGGCTAAGTACATGAGTTTTGAAGAATACAAGAATTTATGGGTATTTGTTGAGACAGAAGAGAATGTAGCAAAGCCTGTCGGTTACGAACTTCTTAACCCGGGTCGTGCGCTTGCTGACAAGATCAAAGGCAAACTGGTTGCAGTCGTTGTCGGCGGCAAGGTTGAGGATGTTGCCAAGAAGGCTATCCAGTACGGCGCTGATGAGGCGATCATCGTAGAAGGCGACGAGTACTACAACTATTCTACCGATGCTTTCGGTATCGCTATGAAGACGCTTGTTGACAAGTATAAACCGTCCGCAGTTCTGGTAGGTGCTACTCAGAACGGCCGTGACCTTGGTCCGAGAATGGCCTGCGATCTGTCTACAGGTCTGACAGCTGACTGTACCGGTCTTGATGTCGATGAAGAGACAGGCAACATGATCTGGACTCGTCCGGCATTCGGCGGTAACCTGATGGCTATGATCCTTTGCCCGGACAACCGTCCGCAGCTCGGCACAGTCCGTCCCGGCGTTTTCAAGAGACCGGCTCTGGACGAGAGCAGAACAGCTGAGATCATCCGTGAGGATATCCATGTCGCTGAGGATCAGATCAGAGTTAAGATCCGTGAGCGTATTAAGGAAGTTGCTGAGGCAGTCAACCTTGAAGAGGCTGATATCATCGTATCCGGCGGCCGTGGTGTCGGCAGTGCTGATGGTTTCGGTATCATTCGTGAAATGGCTGACGTCCTGGGCGCAACTGTCGGTGCTTCCAGAGCAGCTGTTGATTCCGGTTGGATCGCTCATGCTCATCAGGTAGGCCAGACAGGTAAGACCGTTGGTCCGAAGCTTTACATTGCCTGCGGTATTTCCGGTGCTATCCAGCATGCAGCAGGTATTGCCGGTTCTGACTGCATCGTATCTATCAACAAGGATCCGGATGCTCCGATCTTTGAGGTATCTGACTACGGTATTGTCGGTGACCTGTTCACCGTTCTTCCGGCTATGATCGAAGAGATCAAGAAGATCAGAGGTTAATGCCCTGTTCTGATATGAATCATTAAACCCTTTCGCGGGTGCCATCAGGTACCCGCGGGAGGGTTTTCTTTTTTTGTCCCGGGCGTAAGTTAGGCATATCTAACCGGAATATTTTTCATTAACCCTTTACTTGATAATTTTTTCCCACTAAGGGAATAGGGAATAAAAGTAGTGATATTGACAATCGTTATCAAATTCAAATAAAATAGAGTGTCTGATTCAATGGCATTTTCAGATCAAAGCTGAAACTGAGAGGAAACATGAAAAAACATTTGATTTATATAGCCGCTGCGGTCGTTTTGCTCCTTGACGGGTGCGGCAGCGGGGCCGGTCAGGAGAGGACGAAGGCGGAAACCGCCCGGACAGAGGCGTCCGAGGCAGCAGCGGAGTCCTTCACAGAGACCGAGACAAAGAAGGAAACAGAGACCCAGAAAGAGACTCAGAAGGAAACTGAGAAGGAGACCAAGAAGGCACCTGCAGCAGCAACAGCTGCAGCTTCCAAGGGCTCCGGCAGCTCTCCCAAGACCGGCGATCCCACCAGCGTGATGGGTCTTGCAGGTCTGGCCATTGTTTCCGCAGCTACCTGCGGTATCAGCCTGAAGCGCAGGAAAAAGAGCAAAAAAGAAGATGATGAGGCTTAACCCTTTAAGATGATGTTTCATCTGGCAGGCAGACCGCCGCTTTGCAGTCCCCAAAGGATCGCAGGGCGGCGGTCCTTTTATGCTGTTGCTTTTGACCCTTCTGAATGGTATAATCTGAGGTGAATAAGCAGTTTACTGCTGTGTGAAAAACAAGGGGGAAAAACCATGACATACGAACACAGAGTTTCGGAGCTGGACACCTATTTATTCGCCAAAGGAACCCACTATCAGATCTATGAAAAGCTTGGCGCCCATCCGGCTGAGGAGGAAGAAAGACAGGGCACTTATTTTGCTGTCTGGGCACCCAACGCGGCGGCGGTCAGCGTTGTTGGTGATTTTAACGGCTGGGATCAGGAGGCCCATTTTATGGCGCCGGTCCAGCAGTCCGGTATCTGGGATATCTTTGTTCCGGATGTCCATGTCGGCGCCCTCTATAAATTTGCCGTCAAGGATAAAAATGGCCGCGTCGTTCTGAAAGCGGACCCCTACGGCAACGAGTCCCAGCTTCGTCCGGACAATGCTCCTATGGCCATCTACGAGGTCCATCCGGGTTCCTGGAAGCGGGATGAATCCCGTCCCGGCGGCTTTTACGACTACCGCCGTCTGGCCCATGAGCTGGCGGAATATGTGACCTCCATGGGATATACCCATGTGGAGCTGATCGGTATCTCCGAGCATCCCTTTGACGGTTCCTGGGGTTATCAGGTGTCAGGTTACTATGCACCGACCTCCCGTCATGGCCATCCCATGGATTTTATGTATTTTGTTGATTACATGCATCAGAAAGGCATCGGGGTCATTCTGGACTGGGTTCCCGCCCATTTCCCCAAGGATGAGTTCGGCCTGGGACGTTTTGACGGCACGGCCCTTTATGAGCATGAGGATCCCCGCAGGGGCGAGCGTCCTGACTGGGGTACCTACTGCTTTAACTACAACCGTACCGAGGTTTCCAACTTCCTGGTGGCCAATGCCCTGTTCTGGATCGAGAAGTTCCATATCGACGGTCTGCGTGTAGATGCTGTGGCCTCCATGCTTTACTTGGATTTCGGCAGGAGCGACGGCAACTGGATTCCCAACAGGGACGGCGGCAACGAGGATTACGAGGCCATTGAATTCCTGAAGCATCTGAATTCCATCGTGGCCAGAAGGGATCCCGGCGCCATGATGATCGCCGAGGAATCCACCGCCTGGCCCAAGGTCACCGGCGCCCCGGAGGACAACGGTCTGGGCTTCACCTACAAGTGGAACATGGGCTGGATGCACGATTTCCTCGAATACAATAAATGTGACCCGATCTTCAGAAAATACCATCAGAGCCAGATCACTTTCAGCTTTATGTATGCCTACAGTGAAAAATATGTGCTGGTCCTGTCCCACGACGAGGTGGTGCATCTGAAGAAGTCCATGATCTATAAAATGCCGGGAACCATGCCGGAGAAATTCGGCAACCTGCGGGCCGCTTACGGTCTGATGATCATGCATCCCGGCAAGAAGCTTCTCTTTATGGGCCAGGAATTTGCCCAGCTGGAGGAGTGGAGTGAGGCCAGGAGCCTTGACTGGTACCTTCTGGACCGCTATCCGGAGCACCGTCAGATGCAGCATTATTATCAGGCGCTGCTTCAGTTTTACAAGGCTCACAGGGCCCTGTATGAGCTGGATGATTCTCCCGAGGGCTTTGAGTGGATCAACGGTTCGGACAGTGAGCATAACATGCTGACCTTCTGCCGTATGACCAAGGACAGGAAGGACTGCCTTCTGTGCCATTTCAATTTCTCTCCGGTGGTTTATGACAACTGGCGGTCCGGCGTGCTGTGCCCCGGCACCTACACCGAGGTCTTCAACAGTAATGCCGAGGAATTCGGCGGTACCGGCGTGGTCAATGACAAGCCCATCCAGGCTGAGGCTGTGGGCTGGGATTTCAAGGAGTACTCTATTGGCTACAAGCTGGCTGCCTACGGCGTATGCATTTTCAAATTTGATTATGTGGAGCCGCCCAAGGTCAAGAAGGAAGAGGCTGCAAAGAAGCACAGCGATGCGATGAAGCGGGTGACCCAGAAGGATAAGTTCCATCTGGCCGGCCATTATAAGAAAATTACCTACTAAAAATGATTAGGAACAGGCGTCATGTCCGAAAGGACATGGCGCTTCTTTTTTTGCCCTTTTTGAAGGCAGCAGGCCAAATACGCCTTGCCGGTCTGTCGAATTATGGGGGCTGCCTGGTGAAAATGACGGATATTGTCAGAAAACGGCGAGGGAATGGCATTAAAATCAGCCGATTTTTCTTTCCATCCATCGGCGGCCCTGTTATAATCGACCTACGTTCCTTAAAAAACAGGAGGGGGATGATGCCATGAGGCTCTCTGATCTGGTCCTGGTCATCTGCTGCGGAGCAGCGGCTGCCTGGGATCTGCATACATTTAGAATACCCAATGTCCTGCTGCTGGCGGGTGCAGCAGTCATCTGTCTGCTGCGCTGGCCCCTGTGGCTGACAGTGGATACGGCGGCGGCCGTCTGCCTGCCCCTTCTTTTTCTGCCCCTGCTGGCAGCCTCCATGATCGGGGCCGGAGACATCAAGCTTCTGATGCTGGCCGGCCTGGCCGCGGGGCTGCATGGACTTTTGCAGATTCTGGCGGCGGCCGGGATCCTGGCCGCAGGCTGGGCCCTGTTCAGACTGGTGACCTGCAGAATGCTCTGTGCCCGCATGGCTTACCTGTTTCGCTATATCTCAGGCAGCCTTTCCGGCCGGCCTCCGGGGCCCTATATCCCTGACAAGGACCGGACCGGCGCCTGGCTGATGCATCTGGCTGTCCCGGTTTTCGCGGCGGTCCTGCTGCGTTTCCTGTATCTTTACGTTGCTGCCTGAAGATAAGTTGCAGTCAGGCAACTTTCGGCAGATGAAAGGAGAAGATGTAAGCAATGAAAAACATGTCCGTGTTGATCATTGATGAGGACAGGGCCTATGGACAGCGCCTGGCGGCCTATTTCGGCAGACGGGAGGATTCTCCCTTTGTGGTCCGTCTGGAGACGGATGAGGCGCAGGCCCGGCCGGAATCTGCGGATATGGTCCTGGTATGCGACGGGCTGGCGGACCGGCTGGCCGGGCGCCTTGTGAAGGGGCACTGTCTGATCCTGGACGGCAGCGGAAGCGGGGATGCACCGGGGGAATTTGACCGGATCTACAAGTACCAGTCTGCCTCGGCCCTGTATGAAAAAGCCCTGGCCCTGTGCCTGGAAAACAGCAGCAAATGCCTGATCGGAGAAAGTTTCCGCAAGGAAACATTTACAGTGACAGGCATCCTGACCCCGGTCAGAGACGCTTCATGTGCCGGCGCGCTTCTGTCCTTATGCCGGCATCAGAAATCTTTGCTTTACGTCTGCCTGTCAGCTGCGGCGGACCCGGTGATGGTGCCGGAGCTTTCCGGTGAAGGCCTGTCTGATCTGATCTACTACCTGAAGCAGGGACACGGCGGTCTGGGTGAGCGGGTCAGCCGCATTGCCGGAGGAGACAGCTTCGGTCTGCTGAGGCCGGCGGCCGTGGTGACAGAGACGGAGGAACTGTCGGGCGCTGAATGGGAGACCTTCCTGAAATGTCTGAGAGAAGAGACCGCCTATGAAGAGGTCTGGCTGGATTTCGGGGCCGGCGGGCCCATCTCAGCCCTTCCGGGTATGTGCGACCGGCTGCTTCTCCTGCGCCGTGACAGCCCTTATGAAAGAACCCTGGCCCGGAGACTGAAGGAGATGATCAGCCGCATGAGGGATTCCGAGGGGCCTGAAATACAGGAGATGATCATCGGAGAGGAGGAGACTGATGTCAGATTACGAAGAACTGAAGCGTGAACTTCAGGAGGCTGTCCACCGGCAGATGGATATGAGCCGGGAAATGTCAGATGAGGAGATCGGGGATATTATCGACCGGGTGATCCTGGACCGCAGCCACGAAAGATATATGAGCGCCATGCTGAAGCTTCAGCTGCGGCAGGAGCTCTTTAACGCCATTCGCCGTCTGGACCTGCTCCAAGAGCTGATCGATGACAAGGAGATCACGGAGATCATGGTGAACGGTTCCGAGTCTGTCTTTTACGAGAAGCGGGGAAGGAGCTATGTCTGGGACAAGCATTTTGAATCCCGGGAGAAGCTGGAGGACGTGATCCAGCAGATCGTGTCCAGGTCCAACCGCCGGGTCAATACATCTTCGCCCATTGTGGACGCCAGGCTGGAGGACGGATCCCGGGTCAATGTGGTGCTGGATCCGGTGGCGCTGAACGGCCCCATCCTCACCATCCGTAAATTCCCTGAAAAACGTATGACCATGGAGGACCTGATCAGCTGGGGCTCCATCACCCGGGAAGCGGCGGATTTCCTGGGCCAGCTGGTGGCCGCGGGCTACAACATCTTTGTCAGTGGCGCGACCAGCAGCGGCAAGACCACCTTCCTCAATGTCCTGGCCGATGACATTCCAGGAAATACCCGGATCATCACCATTGAGGATTCGGCCGAGCTGCGGCTGCATGACATCGACAACCTGGTGCGGCTGGAGGTGAAGCCGGCAGGGAGTGAAGGCACGGCCGGGGTGACCATCAGAGACCTGATCAAAACCAGCCTGCGGATGCGGCCGGACCGTCTGATCGTGGGAGAGGTCAGGGGACCGGAGGCGCTGGACATGATCCAGGCCATGAATACAGGACATGACGGGTCCATGAGCACGGGCCACGCCAACTCCCCTGAGGATATGCTGTCCCGTCTGGAAACCATGATCCTGATGGGGACAGACATGCCCCTGAAGGCGGTACGAAAGCAGATCGCTTCCTCGCTGGACATTATTGTCCATCTGGGGCGTCTTCGGGATCATACCCGGCGGGTGATGGAGATCACAGAGGTCCTGGACCTGAAGGATGATGAGTATGTCTTAAATCCCCTTTTTGTCTTCAAAGAAGATCGAAACATCCTCAGAGATCCGGGAACGCCTTTCGGGGAAGAGACCCTGCCCAGGATCCACGGAAAACTGGAGCGGACCGGAAACAGTCTTAAGTCCAGGCATAAGCTGGACATGAACTCGGGGGCGACGGCATGAAAAAACCGGACTTAGCCGCCATTCTAAAGATCAGGACAGACTGGCTGAAGGGCATCGCCTTGCTGTCCCTGGCGGGCTGGCTCTGCTTTCGCTGCTGGCCGGTCTGTCTGCCCGCCCTGCCCATCTTTTTGAAGGCGGAGCGGCAGGCCGCCGGTGAGAAATGCAGGCTGAAGCGGCAGCGGGAGTTCGTTTCGGCGGTCACCATTCTTTACAGCAGCTCGGCGGCTGGCATGCCTCTGGAAACGGCTTTCAGAGATGCCGCCACTGAGATGCGCCGCCTGCCGGCCCAGTATTCGCTGATCCTTCCGGAGTTTGAACAGATCTGCCGGCGGCTGGACAGAAATGTCCCCCTGCATACGGCTCTGGCTGAGTTTGACGCCCACATGGCCGATGAAGATGTGCACCATTTTGTGGAGGTGCTGGGGATCGCCACGAGCAGCGGCGGCTCCCTGTCTGAGGTGATCCGGAACTATTCGGAGATCACTGCCGCCAGGTACGCGGTCAGTGCGGAGATCGAAACCATGCTGGCCGGACGGCGGGGTGAGATGAAGGTGATGCTGGTGGTTCCGGCAGCTATTTTACTCTACATGAATCTGACCTCGGCCGAGTATATGTCGGTCCTTTATACGACCCTTTCCGGCCGCCTGGTCATGGCCGCGGCCCTGGCCCTCTACACCGGCGGGCTTCTGGTCGGGCGTAAGATTCTGGCGATCCGATTGTAAAAGAGGTGATCATGTGCTGATGCGTATAATGCCGGCTCTGGTGCCTGTCCTGGGACTGACGGCCCTGCCGCTGATCCTGTTTTTCATGGACAGAGCTTCCAACAGAAGCCTGATCGGCAGGTACCCGTTTTATCTGCGGCCGCTGGCCGCTCTGGCCCTGAGGGCCGCAGACCTTTTGGGGAAGCGGGACCGTAACCCGGCCCGGACAGGCCATTATGAAAGGCTGCTTTATCCGGGGATCAGGGTCAAAGGACTGGTGCTGAGGAGACGGATCAAAAAGGTCATGCTGTTTTATGCCTGCCTTTATCTGGCGGCCTGGCTGGCCCTGGCTTATCTGGCCTTTCATGTTCCCAGGGTACTCACGGAAGACGGACTGCCCCGGGAGGAGGCACCCTATACGGCTGTGCTTGAGGCTGAGGCGGAGGGCCGTGTGAAGACGTTTGAGGTGCCTGTCCATCCCAGATGGTATGACGCAGCGGGACGGGAGCAGCTCTTTGCCCGGGCCAGGGATTATATCGATGAGACCCTGCCCGGGGATAATCCCTCCCTGGCCCAGGTGTCAGGCCCCCTATGCTTGGCTGCTGC
>CADAIF010000124.1:10536-14563 GCA_902787905.1 uncultured Lachnospiraceae bacterium | reverse complement strand
AGGATAATGGGCTATCGCCAAGCGGTAAGGCACAGGACTTTGACTCCTGCATTCGTTGGTTCGAATCCAACTAGCCCAGTTTCTCAGACTGGGAAAACAACTTCATAATTATGGGATATTAGCTCAGTCGGTAGAGCACTAGACTTTTAATCTAGGTGTCCCGGGTTCGAGTCCCGGATGTCTCATTTAAACAAGTCTGCAAAGGCTTGTTTTACTTTATATGCGGATATGGCGGAATTGGCAGACGCGCCAGACTTAGGATCTGGTGGGAGACCGTGCAAGTTCGAGTCTTGTTATCCGCAGTATGGAACCATCATGAACCATCCTGATTCATGATGGTTCTTTTTTGTCTGACAGGCAGGGCCCGCCTGCCAGCAAGTGTTAAATATTTAACGGCGCGATTGGTAGGGCCAGAAAGACGTTTTAGGCAAATATTACGAAAATGCCATCAAAAAGTATGATTTTGACTGTAATGTCTTAAAATAAAAAAACTGAATCTGGAATAAACTATTTACTTATTTTGTGGATTGTTGTAAAATAATAAAGGAGTTAGAAAATTTTACAAGAAAGGGAGTTAAAAAAATGCCAACCGTATTATATGAAGTTAAGGGTAACTACGCTGTCATGACCATCAGCCGTCCGAAGGCTCTGAACGCTCTGAATTCTGAGGTTCTGAATGATCTGAACGCAGCTCTCGACGCCATCGATTTCAGCACTGTCTGGGCACTGGTCATCACCGGTGACGGCGCAAAGTCTTTCGTTGCAGGCGCTGATATCGCTGAAATGAGCACTCTGACACCGGAGGAAGGTGAGGCTTTCGGTAAGAAGGGTAATGATGTTTTCAGAAAGATCGAGACTCTGCCGATCCCGGTTATCGCAGCAGTCAATGGTTTCGCACTCGGCGGCGGCAATGAGCTGGCTATGAGCTGTGATATCCGTCTCTGCTCTGACAACGCTCTGTTTGGTCAGCCGGAAGTCGGCCTGGGCATTACTCCGGGCTTTGGCGGCACTCAGAGACTGGCTCGTCTGGTTCCGAAGGGCATCGCTAAGGAGCTGATCTATTCCGCAAAGAATATCAAGGCTGACGAAGCTAAGGCTATTGGTCTTGTCAACGCTGTTTACGCTCAGGAAGAGCTTCTTCCGGCTGCTGAGAAGCTGGCTGCGAAGATCGCAAAACAGGCTCCGATCGCTGTTCGTGCCTGCAAGAAGGCTATCAATGAAGGCCTTGATGTTGACATGGATAAGGCTATCGTTATCGAGGAGAAGCTGTTCGGCAGCTGCTTCAAGACACACGACCAGATCGAAGGCATGGATGCTTTCCTGACAAAGCGTAAAGAGAAGAACTTTATCAACGCTTAATGGTTTTCAAAACAACTATTAATAAAATTATTTAGGAGGACAAAAGAAATGAAAGTAGGAGTTATTGGCGCAGGTGCAATGGGTTCCGGTATTGCTCAGGTTTTCGCTCAGGCAGGTCATGATGTATATCTTACAGATATCAATGACGAGCTCGCTGCAAAGGGCAAAGCCAAGATCGCAAAGGGCTTTGAGAAGAGAATCGCAAAGGGCAAAATGACTCAGGAAGCAGCTGACGCTATCGTCGCTAAGCTGACAACAGGCACAAAGGATATCTGCGGCGACGCTGATCTGATCGTTGAGGCAGCTGTCGAGAATATGGAGATCAAGAAACAGACCTTCAAAGAGCTTGACGCATTTGTAAAACCGGAGTGTATCTTCGCTACAAATACTTCTTCTCTTTCTGTTACTGAGATCGGTTCAGCTGTTGGCAGACCTGTGATCGGTATGCATTTCTTCAATCCGGCTCCGGCTATGAAGCTCGTTGAGGTTATTGCCGGTATCAATACACCTGCGGAAGTCGTTGAGAAGATCAAAGAGATCTCTGTTGAGATCGGTAAGACACCTGTTCAGGTTGAAGAGGGCCCGGGTTTTGTAGTTAACAGAATCCTTATCCCGATGATCAACGAAGCTATCGGCATCCTTGGCGACGGTCTTGCAAGCCCCGAGGGTATCGACACAGCTATGAAGCTTGGCGCAAACCATCCGATGGGCCCGCTGGCTCTTGGCGATCTGATCGGCCTTGATGTTTGCCTGGCTATCATGAACGTTCTTTACACAGAGACAGGCGATCCGAAGTATCGTCCGCACATCCTGCTGAAGAAGATGGTTCGTGGCGGCAAGCTCGGCATGAAGACCGGTATCGGCTTCTACGATTACCGTAAATAATCAGCCCTTCGGCTGAGGGTGCCTTTACGAGGCACTGAAATCCTTATAAAAAAGTTCAGGACTGCCCATGATCTGCCCTTAAAAGGCGGATGCGGGGCAGTCCTCTTTTTGTGTGAGGGAAAATTGTGCCTTTCTGCTGCATAATTGCCTTTTCCTGTCGGATAAAAGGACAGAGGCTCCATAGCTGCGCCACACATTGTATATACGACAACATAAGCGATAGATTTGTTCATGTAATTAAAAAAATTTGGATTTAACGTTACTTTTTGCAAATAGGCTATTGAAATCATTGTTTCAATCTGTTAACATTGTCTCTAGATAAAGTGAGTATTGAGTTTGTATATACAATTTGGTTGTGGAGGATATTGAATATGCATGAAAAAATGCAGGAAATGGAGTCTGAAATAGAAAAGATGAAGGTGGCGCTGAGTATGAACATCAAGCGCTATCGCAGGAGTCGAAGGCTGTCGCAGCAATCCCTTGCGGATATGTGCGGGCTGCACCGGACCTATATTTCCGATTTGGAAAATGCCAAGTGCAATCCTACACTGAGTGTGCTCATGGTGATCGCCAAGAGCCTGAATATCAGCCTGAAGGAACTGCTTTCGGACCGCACAGGCATATAAAATCTGAATCAGCTATTTACTTTTGCCGGATTATAGCATAAAATAATAGGGTATGACAGGTGGGAACGTGTTCGCCTGTCTGCCCGGCTATAACCGGCAATTTTATTTTTTTAAGGAGCGAGAACTCATGGTTAGAGCGATTGTAGGCGCCAACTGGGGCGATGAAGGTAAAGGTAAGATCACGGATATGCTCGCTGAGGAATCGGACATTATCATCAGGTTCCAGGGCGGCAGCAATGCCGGTCATACCATTGTCAACGATTACGGTAAATTTGCGCTGCACCTGCTGCCTTCCGGTGTTTTTTATAACCATACCACAAGCATCATCGGCAACGGCGTAGCCCTGAATATTCCCTACCTGATCAAGGAGATCAATGAGATCACCTCCAGGGATGTGCCCAAGCCCAGAATTCTGGTATCGGACCGTGCCCAGCTCCTCATGCCATACCATATTCTTCTTGATACATATGAGGAGGAGCGTCTGGCCGGCAGGTCCTTCGGATCTACCAAGTCCGGTATCGCACCCTTCTATTCCGATAAATATGCCAAGATCGGTTTCCAGGTCAATGAGCTTTTCGACGACGAGGGCCTTAGGGACAAGGTTGAACGGGTCGTGGAAGTTAAAAATGTGCTGATCGAGCATCTTTATCATAAAGAAAAGCTGAATGCGGATGAAATCTACAACACCCTGCTGGAATACAGGGAAATGGTCAGGCCTTATGTCTGTGACGTTTCCGCTTATCTGCATCAGGCCCTGAAGGAAGGCAAGCGGATCCTGCTGGAGGGTCAGCTGGGTTCCTTAAAGGATCCGGATTTCGGTATCTATCCTATGGTAACCTCTTCCTCCACGCTGGCATCCTACGGTGCCATCGGCGCAGGCATCCCCGGTTATGAGATCAAGGATGTCATCACAGTCGTCAAGGCTTACTCCAGTGCTGTCGGCGCAGGTGAGTTTGTTTCCGAGATCTTCGGTGAGGAGGCTGACGAGCTCAGAAGGCGCGGCGGTGACGGCGGCGAGTATGGTGCAACGACCGGCCGTCCCAGACGTATGGGCTGGTTTGACGCAGTCGCTTCCAGGTATGGCTGCCGTGTACAGGGGGCTACGGAGGTAGCTCTGACGGTTCTGGATGTGCTGGGTTATCTGGATGAACTGCCCA
>CADAIF010000124.1:8206-10527 GCA_902787905.1 uncultured Lachnospiraceae bacterium | reverse complement strand
CGGTTATGAGGTGGATGGCAAGGTGACCAGGGATTTCCTGCCGACCCATCTGCTTAAAAAGGCAAAGCCGGTTTACACAAAGCTTCCGGGCTGGAAATGTGACATCCGCGGTATCACCAGGTATGAGGATCTGCCGGAGAACTGCCGCAACTATATTGAATTTATCGAGAAGGAGCTGGAGGTGCCCATCACCATGGTCTCCAACGGCCCCGGACGTCACGAGATCATCAAGCGTAAATGATCATCTTAAAAAGGCCGGCTGTTCAGGCATGGACAGCCGGCCTTTTCAGTGCTTTGCTTCTTGATGCTGTGTCTGATAAGTGTTAGAATAAAAAGATAAGAGAGTAAAGCAGGGGTCAGGGTGGAAGCATGAAGGAAAAAATACAGCTGCTGGCAAGAGGCATTATAAATGAGGAAAGACCTGAAATCATCGTGTCAGAGTCGCCGATTGAAATGGAAGTCGACAGACAGGGCCGTTTTCAGGGCTTTTTTGTGCTGTCTTCCGCTGACGGTCAGGTGATCCGTGCCATGCTTTTTTCCTCGAGCCGCTGGCTGCGTCTGGAGACATCTTCCTTTATCGGATCGGAGGGCCGCATCGCTTACACCGTGGATGCGGAAAGCTTTGAGACCGGCGAAACCGTGGATGGCAGCATTACCATTGTCAGTAATGGCGGTGAGGTCACGGTGCCTGTGCGTGTCCACATATGTACACCCTATGTAGAGACTTCCATGGGCAGGATCAGTGATCTGGACCTCTTTGCGGATCTGGCCCGGGATAACTGGAATGAGGCGCTGGCCATCTTTACATCTCCGGATTTCCCCAGGGTCTTTCTCAATAATGAACGTCACCGGCGGATCTATGAATCGCTGTCCGGCGGCAGTCAGCCCGGACGGGCCATGGAAGAGTTTCTGTGCGCCATGAAGCGGAAGTCTCCGGTACGTATCCGGGTGGCCGAGCGCATGATCGAGTTGGAAATGCCTTCGGAGGAGACCGGCAGGCAGCTGCTGATCGAGCGTGACCAGTGGGGACATACCCTGATAAAGGTCAGTCTTGAGGGAAGCTGTGTCGATGTCATCAAAAAGCAGGTGACGGAGGACGATTTCCTGGGCAGCTATTATACATTGGAATATCATATTCGTCCCGTGCCCGGCAGGACGGCAGGAGGCGCCATCATCCTGGACACCTATGACCAGCACCTGGTCATTCCGGTCCTGCTCCGCAGGGAGCGTATGCTGAATGAGCAGCAGCTCAGGCGCAGGGATCTGCGTGTTTTTCAGAGGGATCTGCACCGGAGTATCCTGGACTTTGAAACGGGTAAGATCAGCAGGTCTGCCTGCCTGACTGCCGTGGAAGAAGCCATCAGCGGCTGCTGCAATAACAGTGACGAGAAGATCTATAAAGCGGCGGAGGCTGCCTATATGCTGGTCTGCGGGGACCGGGAAGAGGCCGCCGCGATCTTAAGGGAGATCAATGGCAGGGAACTGAGGTATGAATCGGTCCTGCATTACTGTTTTTATCTTTTTGTGGATGCCCGCTGCAAGGCGGATGAGCATTATACCCAGTATGTGACGGATACGCTCCGTTTTTATGCTGAGGGTCAGTACAGTGACAATTTCTGGCCCTTCTTCCTGCTGACAGAGCTCACGGGGCAGTTTGAGAAGGCTGTGCGCAGCCAGAGCCTGGCCCAGAGGATCTATGAGCAGCTGAAGCTTTTTGCCGCAGGACCGGGTCCTGTCCCGGCGCTCCTGTATCTGACCGGCACGCGTCTGATCAACGCCATGCCCTCCATGCTCAGGGAACTGGGCAGTTTTGAACAGCATCTGCTGGTCTGGGCCGCCCGGCACGACTGTCTTGAGAAGGAGGCGGCCTTTCAGGCGGCGGAGGCCGGTATGCGTCTGCGTGTCTATTCTCCGGCCTGCCTGGAGGCCTTTGGGCGGCTCTATAAAGTTGATCAGAGCAGGGAACTTCTGACGGCCCTCCTCCGGCAGATGGTGCTGGGTAAAAAGACGGGTCCTGACTGCCTGCCCTTGTATCAGGCCGGTGTGGAGGCATCGCTTAAGCTGCCCGGCATTTATGAGGCTTACATGCAGTCCATCGACAGGCGCGATGCCAAGGCGCTTCCGATGAACGTGCTTTTATATTATCAGTATGATAACCGTCTGGAGGATTCTCTGAAGGCCTGGCTCTACAGATATGTGATCTCCCATGAGGAACTGCCTGAAAAAATGCAGGCGGCTTATGTGCCGATCATCCATGCCTTCACGGTGGATCAGCTGCAGAAGGGCAGTATCTCCGGGGATCTGGCCGCCCTTTACCGGCA
>CADAIF010000124.1:0-8185 GCA_902787905.1 uncultured Lachnospiraceae bacterium | reverse complement strand
ATGCGGCCGTCCTGCCGGAGGTTCTTTTCAAGCAGGAGATCCGTCTGCAAAAGGCCCCCTGCCGGGTCAGCCGTGTGCTGGTGGATTACGCGGAGCTGGAGGGTGAGCTGTCCTATCCCATCGTGGACGGGCTGGCTTATGTGGACATTTTTCTGGATGATTACCGGATCATCTTTGAAGATGAGGCCGGGGCCCGTTATATGTCTACGATCCCCTACACGATGACGCCGCTGATCGACGCGTCGGAGTATGTCCGGACCTGCTTTGAGGTCAACCGGCGTCATTATATGCTGGTTTTAAACCGCAGCGAGCGGGCCATGAAATATCAGATGATGGATGACACCTCCATTGAGGTTTACAAAAACGCGCTGAAGCTGGACAAGGTCAGCCGGCGCTATAAAAAAACCATCCTGCGGAATCTGATCGATTATTATTACGACAGCTACGAGGGCGAGACCCTTGAAAAGTATCTGCTTCAGATCGACATACAGCTTCTGGATCATGAAGAGCGCTGCCGTATCATAGAATACTTTATACAGAGAGGTCTGTACGAGAAGGCCCGGGATGCCATCGTCCGTTATGGCTTTGAGGGCATCCAGGACAAGAGGATCATGCGTCTTTGCTCCAGACTGATCAGGGAGTCCTTCTATGAGGAGGATGAACTTCTGACGGAAATGGCATACCGGGCTTTTTCCGAGGGCAAGTACGATGAGGCGACCCTGGCCTATCTGGTCCGTTATTATACCGGACCCACAGGGCAGATGTACAGGATCTGGCAGGCGGCCCGGGATTTTGAGGTGCCGGCCGGGGATCTGGAGGAACGCTTCCTTCAGGAGATCCTTTTTGCCGAGGTGATGCTTAAGGAAGGCTGTGAGCTTTTCGCTTCCTATTACAGTGGGCAGCCAAAGCCGCGCCTGGTCAGGGCTTTCCTGGTTTATGCCGCCTGGCAGTATATGCTGGGCCGGGCGGAGCTGACACAGAAGGTTTTCCAGATCATGGAGATCGAAATGGGTCAGCTGGAAGAGGGGCGGAGGCTCCTCAGCATTGCCCTGATCCGGAATTATTCGGAAAACAGGACCATAAAGCCCGGTTATTACGCATGGCTTTACCGGGAGATCGCCCAGTGGCTGGATGAGGGCGTCTGCATCCCTGCCTTTTCATCCTTTGCCGGCTGCGCGGAGGTGCCTGTGGATATGACCCAGGTGAGGATCGTATCCTGCAGGGTGCCCAGGGATCATACGGTGACGATCGCTTTCTCTCTTTCTGAGACGGGTGAGCCGGAGCAGCGGGAGAAAATGGCACATATATTCGGCGGCGTTTTTGTGAAGGCCTTCAGGCTTTTTAAGGATGAGACGCTGAGATACACGATCACGGATGACGCTGATCCCGGCCGGATCCTGGCGGAGGGAGCTCTTTCGGGAAGTGACGGCGCGGCAGCCGAGGGCAGTCAGGCCCTGGTGGATGGCCTTCTGGACCGGACAGCCTTTCACGATGAACAGGCTGCGGCTGCGGCGATTCTTGAGGATGCGCAGTGGCAGGCCGTGACGGACCGGCTCTTTAAGCTTCAGTAGAAGCACAGGAGAAGCGAAATGAGCAGACAGGAATGGATCATTGGACTGGATCTGGGCCCTTCCTATATCCAGATCAGTGAATATGATGAAGAAAAATCGGAACCCCGGGTGGTGAAGCTGGACGGGGAAGTCAGGCTGCCTTCCCCCATTTCGGCCGAGACGGCAGATGCCGAGACGGTCCGCGCCTGCATCATCGATCTTCTGACCCCGCTGATCGGGGACAGAAAGCCTGATGAACTGATGCTGGCAGTGACAGCGAAGAAATCGACCCCGGCGCTCAGAGAAGGCGCGCAAGAAGCCGCGAAAGCCCTGGGGCTGGCGCCGGATCATCTTTATGTTCTGAGCCATACCATGGCAGCCATGGCCTATGCCATCTCTCAGAAAAAGGAACTCTGGACCCACGACGTGGGCCTGTTTACCTGTGAGAGGGGCGAGCTTTCCTACACCCATCTGGTGGTGGATACCATGGGAAGACCGGCCAGTGTGACCGCTTATGAGACGGACCTTCCGTCCCTGCAGGTGCCGGAGGATCTTTCAGGAGAGGCTGCCGAGGGCCTGGACCAGCAGTTTGCGGACCAGGTGGCGGAGGTGACGAAGGGCCGGAACATTTCCACCCTTTATCTGGTGGGCGGCCTTTTTGAGCTTGAGACGGCTTCCGGCAGCTGGATGAACAGGTCTCTAAAGAAGCTTTGCGCCTACAGGCGGCATGTGTTTGCCGGTCAGAATCTTTATTCCGGCGGCGCGGTCTATGCCGGCTATTATGACCTGCATCCCGACAGGCGGCCGGACATACTGCTGATCGATGAGGATTCCCTGCCGGTGGAGGTCGGCATACTGACCCTGCGCCGGAAAAAGGCGGTGAGGTCTACCCTGGTCAGGGCCGGCGAGCTCTGGTATCAGGCCAGGGGTGAAGCCCTGCTTCTGGTGGACCACCTGGGCCATCTGATCCTCAGAGTCAGGACGGTGCCGGGCGGTAAGGAGCGTATGATCCCGCTGATGCTGGCGGACCTGCCCCAGCGGCGGCCTAAGACCGTGAGACTTCGTCTGACGGTGACCTTTCAGGGCCCCCGTCTTCTTCATGTGGAAGCGGTGGACGACGGTTTCGGAGATTTTTATCCCCCGGAGGATAAACGCTGGGAAATGACCGTGGATCTGGATTCGGCAGAGACCTCCTCACTGAAGGAAGAGGGCTTTGTTACCCTGTCCGTACCCCGGGCCCGCAGGTATGCGCTGAAAATGCCGGTGACCGGCAGGAAGGTCTTTACACCGGAGGAGCTTTGCTTTTATATCTCGGAGAATCCGGACATCATATCTGAAGCCGTTTTTGATGCCGCCTTTGAGGACTGGCTGGAAAGGCTGACCGGCGATGCGGAAGCCGGCGCGGCTTTCAGGAAGCTGCGGCAGCAGGGACGGCCTGTGACGGAGGCTATCCGCCTCCTGTCCGATACGGTGGATTATTTCGGCAGTGCCCAGACCCAGGCCCTGTGTGACAGGGTCAGGCAGCAGGCTCGTATGCCGGCTATTGCCCGGGCGGCGGCCATGGCTGACGCCTCCTTAAAATGCGGACAGTACGGATCGGCTTTGCGTCAGTATCATCACATCACCTGTCATATGATGGGGGATGAGGCTTTCACGGACGCGGCGGGTCAGGCGGCCGTCTGGCACAATATGGGGATCGCCTGCCTGAAGCTGCGAAATCTTAAGGAAGCGGCAGACTGCTTCGAACGCGCCTGGGCGCTGGCGGCATCTGAAGAAAATCGCCTTTCCTATATATATACCTGCCTGCTTTCGGGTGATGAAGAAGGTCTGAAGGCCTTCGCGGAGCGGACCGGGACGCAGGAGAGCGTGCTCAGTCAGGCCCGGGAGGCTGTGGCGGCTGCCCGGTCGGAGGTTAAGGAAGCCGTGCAGAATGGACTGCCCATTCAGGATACCGATCAATATATAGCACATATGAAAGAAATTTACAGATAGATACATGAGGTGATGAGTAAATGCGCAGATTTGAATTGACACAGTACAGCGGACATCTTCATAGGGATATGCACATTCTGGTACACGGCCACGACGGTGTGCCGCTTCTGGCCTTTCCATGTCAGGACAGCATGTGTGATAATTTCGAGAGCTTCGGTATGATCGACACGCTTGCCGGCCTGATCGAGAGCGGCCGGATCCAGGTTTTCACGGTAGATACCGTAGATAAGGAGAGCTGGTCGGATACCTTCGGAGATAAGGGTCACAGGGCCTGGATCCAGGAATGCTATTTTAATTATATTATCGATGAGGCCCTGCCTTACATCATGGAGGTCAATCGCACGGGATGTCAGCCCATCGTGACGGGCTGCAGCCTGGGAGCCACCCACGCGGCCATCGTTTTCCTCCGGAGGCCGGATCTTTTCGCCGGTATGCTGTCCCTGTCCGGATGCTACAGGGCAGAGGATTTCTGGGACGGCTGGTGCAATGAGGTCCTTTATCAGAATTCGCCGACCACCTTTATGGCGAATCTGCCCGGAGACCATCCCTACATTGACATTTATAATAGTAAGAAGATCATCATCTGCTGCGGTCAGGGAGCCTGGGAAGCCGGGCTGGATTCCACGATCCGCATGGATCAGATCTTCCGCGAGAAGGGCATTCATGCCTGGGTCGATCTGTGGGGTTACGACGTCAATCATGACTGGCCCTGGTGGAAGAAGCAGATCATGTATTTCCTGCCCATCATGCTGGAGTCATAAAATCAGGGTTGACAAAAACCGGTCTGAATTATAATATCAATTTTGATAAATTGGAGGTATTTGCCGTTATGGAAATGGAAAAGACATACGACCCGTCGGCGATCGAGGAAAAAATCTACGAGCGCTGGCTGGAGAAGAAATATTTTCATGCAGAAGTGGACAGGTCCAAAAAGCCTTTTACCATCGTGATGCCGCCGCCCAACATCACCGGGCAGCTGCATATGGGCCATGCCCTGGACAACACCATGCAGGACATCCTGATCCGCTACAAGCGTATGCAGGGTTATGAAGCCCTGTGGCAGCCGGGAACGGACCACGCCAGTATCGCGACCGAGGTCAAGATCATCGGCAAGCTCAAGGAAGAGGGCATCAGCAAGGAGGATCTGGGCCGTGAGGGCTTCCTTGAAAGAGCCTGGCAGTGGCGTGAGGAGTACGGCGGCCGCATCATCCGTCAGCTGAAAAAGCTGGGTTCCTCCGCTGACTGGGACAGGGAGCGTTTCACCATGGACGAGGGCTGTTCCAAGGCGGTTGATGAGGTTTTCGTCAAGCTTCATAAGAAGGGTTACATTTATAAAGGCTCCAGGATCATCAACTGGTGCCCGGTCTGCCAGACATCCATCTCCGACGCTGAGGTAGAGCATGTGGATCAGCCCGGACATTTCTGGCATATCCGCTACCCGATCACAGGCAGAGAGGGTGAGTATATCCAGATCGCCACGACCCGTCCGGAGACCCTGCTGGGTGATACAGCCATCGCTGTCCATCCGGATGACGAGCGTTATAAGGACCTGGTGGGCAAGACCTGTATCCTGCCCCTGGTCGGCAGGGAGATCCCCATCATTGCCGACGCTTATGTGGACAAGGAATTCGGTACAGGTGCCGTGAAGATCACACCGGCCCACGACCCCAATGACTTTGAGGTGGGCAAGCGTCACAACCTGCCGGAGATCAATGTTTTAAATGATGATGCCAGCATCAATGCCGAGGGCGGCAAGTATGAGGGCATGGACCGTTACGAGGCCAGAAAGGCCATCGTAGAGGATCTTGAGGCGCAGGGTTATCTGGTGAAGATCGAGGACCATGAGCATAACGTGGGTACCCATGACCGCTGCAAGACCACGGTCGAGCCCATGATCAAGCCCCAGTGGTTCGTCCGTATGGAGGAGCTGGCCAAGCCGGCCATCAAGGCCATCGAGACCGGCGACCTGACCTTCGTGCCGGAGCGTTTCAATAAGACTTATCTGCACTGGCTGGAGAATATCCGTGACTGGTGTATTTCCAGACAGCTCTGGTGGGGCCATCGGATCCCTGCCTATTACTGTGACGACTGCGGCGAGATCGTGGTCTCCAAGGGCATGCCAGAGTGCTGCCCCAAGTGCGGCTGCAGGCATCTGACTCAGGATCCGGATACCCTGGATACCTGGTTTTCATCCGCACTCTGGCCCTTCTCTACTCTGGGATGGCCGGAAAAGACAGAGGAGCTGGATTATTTCTACCCGACAGATGTTCTGGTCACCGGCTATGATATCATCTTCTTCTGGGTTGTCCGTATGGTTTTCTCAGGCCTTGAGCATATGGGGCATGTGNNNNTTCCATCATGTCCTGATCCATGGTCTGGTCAGGGATTCCCAGGGCCGTAAAATGAGTAAGTCCCTGGGCAACGGCATCGATCCGCTGGAGGTCATCGACAAGTACGGCGCGGATGCACTGAGACTGACCCTGATCACCGGTAATGCGCCGGGTAACGATATGCGTTTCTACTGGGAGCGTGTGGAAGCCAGCAGGAATTTTGCCAATAAGGTCTGGAATGCTTCCAGGTTCATGCTGATGAACTTTGAGCAGGCGGAAGAAAAAGGCATCTCTATCGATCATGTGACACTGGACGACCTGACTCAGGCGGACAAGTGGATCCTGTCCAAGGTCAATACCGTGACCCGTGAAGTGACAGAGAACATGGATAAATATGAGCTGGGCATCGCGGTCTCCAAGATCTATGATTTTATCTGGGAGGAGTTCTGCGACTGGTATATCGAGATGGTCAAGCCGCGTCTTTACGGCGAGGGCGACCGGACCCAGGCTGCGGCTCTGTGGACACTGAAGACCGTGCTTCTGCAGGCCTTAAAGCTTCTGCATCCCTTCATGCCCTTCATTACGGAGGAGATCTTCATGAATGCGCAGAAGGAAGAGCCGTCCATCATGATCTCCGACTGGCCCGTCTGGCGGGATGAGTGGGCCTTTGCCAATGAGGAGAAGGCTGTGGAGACCATCAAGGAGGCTGTCCGCGGCATCAGGAATACCCGTACAGCCATGAACGTACCGCCCGGCAGAAAGGCCAGCGTGATCGTGGTCTCTGATGTTGAGGAGGTCCGCGGCATTTTCGAAAACAGTAAGGTCTTCTTTGCCACCTTAGGCTACGCCAGCGATGTCACCGTCCAGGCGGATAAGACCGGCGTCGCCGATGATGCGGTGTCCGTCATGATCCACCAGGCCGGCATCTACATCCCCATGGCCGAGCTGATCGATATCGACAAGGAGATCGAGCGTCTGACCAGGGAACAGAAGAAGATGACGGGCGAGATCGCCAGGGCTAAGGGCATGCTCAGCAACAGCAAATTTGTGGACAAGGCTCCGGCGGAGAAGGTCCAGGCTGAGCGTGAGAAGCTGGAGAAATATACCCAGCTGCTGGAAAGAATCGAGGAGCAGCTGGCAAAGCTGAAAAAGTAACTGCCAAAGAATCAGGAAGCGACAGGGAGGTGCATACGGATGATCAATTTTGAGGAGGAATTAAAGAAATTCAAACCCAGCCTCGAAGTGGATGAGGCCGAGGAGGCCATCTATAAAAATGATCTTCGGGATGTGACGGATATCATTGAAGATATGATGAAGGAAATGAAAAAGCGCCCGGCCGCGTCAACGAATGAATAGGGGGCCCCTTTTAAGTGAACTGCAGAAATTGCAATATGCCAATGGAGAATACCTATGTCTGCCCCCATTGCGGTCAGGTGGACAGGGTGGCCAAAAAGATCATCTACTCATCTAACTGGCATTATAATCAGGGGCTGGCAAAGGCAGGCGTCAGGGATCTTTCAGGCGCGGCAAACTCTTTAAGGTGCGCCCTGAAATACAATAAACACAATACCAACGCCAGAAACCTGCTGGGCCTGATCTATTACCATACGGGTGAGATCGTGCCGGCCCTGGGCGAGTGGGTCATCAGTCTCCATTTCCAGGAGCAGGGCAATCCTGCCTCGGAATATATCGAGACGATCCAGAACAACCCGGCCAGGCTGCAGGCGGCCAATAAGGTGATCCAGAAATATAATCAGTCGCTGAAGTACATCGCGGAAAACAATACCGAGATGGCGATCAACGAGCTGAAGCGTGTGGTCAACATGAGTCCCACCTATGTGCGGGCCCTCCAGCTGCTGGCCCTCCTTTACATGCAGAGGAAGCAGTACAGCGCGGCCAGGAAGGTCCTGATGCGGGCCGTCAAGGTGGACCGCAACAACATGACCACCGTGCGCTATATGCGGGAACTGAATAAGCTGAGGAAGAAGCCGGCCGGCGGGGAGACCCGCCAGGCCTGGTCCCAGATCTCCGATCCCAACCCCATTGTCATGGAGGAGAAAAAGGATCCGGGCTATACGGACTACAACACCGGCTTTCTGTCCTTTATCAATGTCCTGATCGGTATTGTCATCGGTGTGGCCGTCATCTGGCTGCTGGTGGTTCCGTCCATTACCAAAAGAACCGCCGCCGAGTACAATGAGCAGGTCGTGACCTACAGCGCCCAGATCGCGGAGAATCCCTATGCCTTCAACGATGTCAAGGAGGCCCTCGCAGCCCTCAAGAGCGGCACGGCGGAAAAGCCCATGCTTCTTC
>CADAIF010000123.1 GCA_902787905.1 uncultured Lachnospiraceae bacterium | reverse complement strand
AGGCGTTACCGTCGAGGAGGGCGCAACTGTAAATTACAGCATAGTAATGCCCGGCACAGTAATAAAGTCAGGGGCGAAGGTAAACTACGCGATAGTAGGAAGCGACTGCGTGATCGAGAGCGGAGCGGAGATAGGAACGCGTCCTGAGAGCGTCGAGAACAGAGACGACTGGGGCATAGCAGTAGTCGGACACAATGTAAAGGTATCCGGCGGCAGAACTGTCGCACCCAAGCAGATCATCAGCGACAATATCTGAGCGGAGGTTTTACAATGAGTGTTAATTATGATGTATTAGGATTGATATTTGCGAGTATGCACGACGCATACGTACCGGAGCTGACGAAGCAGAGGACAATGGGCTCCATACCCTTTGGCGGCAGGTACAGACTGATAGATTTTCCGCTGTCGAGCTTTGTAAGCTCAGGCATAAGCGAAGTGGGAGTAATAACGAAAGCGAACTACGGCTCATTGCTTGACCATCTTGGCTCAGGCAGGGACTGGGATCTTGCGCGAAAGAAGGGCGGACTGCATCTGCTGCCGCCGTACAGTCAGCTTGGCGGAAAATACAGAGAACTTAAAAATGTTTTGTTTGACGAATAGGAGTTAAAGTGGGATTTAATTGGACTTCTTCGCAAAGCGAGATAATTAAACATAAAAGCGGCGATCTACTGGTATCTGCCGGCGCAGGAAGCACCGAAGATCATAAAACAGTTATGTACAGTATAGCTCACTATGGCCATTTTTACCAGTGGGCAGTGCAATTTCCCCGATAGAAAAAACGAATGTCTGACTCTGTCTCATCGTCAGACATTCCCGTTTGATTTATCCAATTTACTGACACTTATACTTCAGCAGCCGGACCGTTCCCGTCAGAAGGATGCCTCCGTCTTCCTGCACCTGAACGGTCAGAGAACCGCCCGGCTGGGCAAGGGAAGCTTTGACAGGTTTCTTTGCCTTCGCGGCCAGATAAGCCCCCACAGCCGTGGTTCCGCTGGCACAGGAATTCTCCCAGTACAGGGTTCCTGCCGCCGGCACATAGACCAGGGGAACCAGCCTGCAGGCCGCCCGGTCCAGAAACATCAGGCCCAGGGCATCCGCCCCGAGACAGGCACACCAGTCGCGGGCAAAACGCTCTGCCTCCGGCCGGGACACTTCTTTTTCCATGATCACATGGGATATTCCCTCAAAGCGCACCAGGGGCAGGGGACCTGCCTCCGGAAGATCCACAGTCTCCACAGACATGGGATCCGGCATCTTCACCGTTCCGGTCCAAATACCGTCAGGACCGGCAGTCATCTGCACAGTCACCGGCTTTTCGGCCCCGGAAACCCGCAGGCGCACCCGGCAGGATTCTGTCTGCAAAGACATGGCCTGGAGCATCGCCGCGCTCATGGACGCATTGCCGCAGAATTCGCCTCCGGCCATACGCAGCGCCAGATCACAGTCTTCACTTGAGGAAAGAAAACCCACCTGCTCCGCCGAGGGTTCCGCTGCCATCAGGCCGGCGGCCACGGCAGGCTGCTCTGCTTCAGGCACCGGCGTCCGGACCAGGATCGTGATATTCCCTGTGGGATCCAGAACATAGTAATCCATCTTCATCGCTGATAATGCCTCAGGAACTGTTTTGTCCTCTCCTGTGTCGGATTACCGAACACTTCCTCAGGATCGCCCTGCTCAACAATAACGCCCTTGTCCATAAAGATCACCCGGTTGCTCACAGCCCTGGCAAAGGGCATCTCATGGGTGACCACCACCATGGTCATCTTTTCCTCCGCCAGCTGACGGATAACCTTCAGGACTTCTCCTGTCAGCTCCGGATCCAGGGCGCTGGTCGGCTCATCAAAGAAAAGAATGGAGGGCTTTAAGGCCAGGGCTCTGGCGATGGCCACACGCTGCTGCTGTCCGCCCGACAGCTGGCAGGGATAGGCGTTCGCCCGCTGTTCCAGATCCATCTTTTTAAGCAGGGCCATGGCCTCTTCATGGACCTCATCCTTGTTACGTTTCTGCACATGGATGGGTGCGTCCATGATATTCTTCAGTACTGAGTAGTGGGGGAAAAGGTTAAACTGCTGGAAAACCAGCCCGAAATAGCGTTTAACATCCGCCAGCTCCTTATGCCCCACATAAACGGCCTCGCCCTGGGCATTTGTCGTTACCGCTGCCTTGTCCATGTAGCGGATCTCACCGGCATTGACCCTTTCAAGAAAAGTGGCGCAGCGCAGCAGGGTACTTTTACCTGAGCCGCTGGGGCCGATGATACTGACGACCTCGCCGGAATCCACCTCGAGACTGATGTCCTTTAAAACCTCCAGTTCTCCGAAGGATTTCTGTATGTTTTTCATCTGTAAGATCATATGGCCCACCCCCTTATCTGTAATAATCGAGTGCCTTCTCGATCCGTTCCATCACAAAGGCGACGACATAATTGGCGACAAAATAGAAGACCCCGGCCACGACAAAGGGTACAAAGGATGTCTGGGAGGCGGCGATCTGCTTGGCCAGGGAGAACATCTCATTGTAGGCCAGTGTGAAGGCCAGAGAGGTATCCTTGACCAGGGTGATGACCTCGTTTGTCACAGAGGGCAGAATGGTCTTGATGACCTGAGGCAGAATGATCTTGAAAAAGGTCTGGGTCTTACTGTAGCCCAGGACCTCGGCTGCCTCATACTGGCCCTGGGGAATGGCTTCGATACCGCCGCGGAAGATCTCGGCAAAGTATGCCGCATAGTTCATGGCAAAGCCGATGATGATGGCCGGGAAACGGTAGCCCCTGATCGACAGACCAAACAGGTAATAGGGGCTGAAATACCACATCAGAAGCTGCAGCATCAAAGGTGTGCCGCGCATGATGGCTATGTAGATCTTGGTCACTTCCCTGACCACTCTGATCTTTGACCGCCGCAGGAACATGACGACCATGCCCAGAGGCAGGGAAAAAAGCAGGGTCAGGAAGAAAATGGCGCATGTACGGAGCATGCCCTCGCCCATTGCGGCAAGCATGGTGGAAAAGCTCATAACAATCTCTCCTGTGATAACATAAATAAGTTTCCGTAACGATAAGAAGTCCGGGCCGATAAAACCGGCCCGGTCCTTTTAAAATCTCATTAAAGATCAGTTGATCAGTTGCCGTCACTGGCGATCAGGAAGGAGCCTGCTGTCATATCAATGGCAATGGCATCGATGGCGCCGGCCTTCAGGTCGTTGTAGGCAATGGTGTAAGTTTCGTAAACCTTAAGCTCAGAGAAGGTCGCTGCCAGATCAGCCTGAGAATCCTCAAGCATATCGTAAGCGGATGTCGCTGTCTGCACACCGACGATCTTGCCTTCAAGATCCGCCAGGCTTGTGATGCCGGAATCCGCCGCGACAAGGATACCCTGTGTATTGTTGGAGTAAGTAATGCCCCAGGTGTAATCATCCTCACGGCCCTCTTTGGTGAAACCGGACCAGATACAGTCACAGGAACCTGCGTTCAGCTCCATATCCTTGGCGTCCCAGTTAAAGGGCACGGCTTCATAGCCCCAGCCCAGATATTCACAGACAGCCTGACAGAGCTCAACATCGAAGCCGCCGACGCTGCCGTCATCCTTCAGATAGGAATAAGGCGGATAGTCCAGGTCAAAACCATGCTTGAAGGTATAGCTGCTGTCGCCGGAGCCCTCCTCAGGAAGAGTGGATTCATCAATATCCTCGGCATTCAGGCAAAGGTAATCCTTGATATCCGGATACTTTTCGCCGATGGCGTCATAGGTGCCGTTAAGCACCAGGGCCTGAACAGCGCCGCTGACGGTCTGTGCCAGTTCCTCATCACCGACACGGAAGCCGATGGCGTAGGACTCAACGCCCAGGGTCTCATCCAGGAAGACATAATTGCCGCCTGCAGCTGCTGCCTCTGTGGCGGCCTCTGTTGCTGCAGCTTCTGTGGTTTTGGTATTTGAGGAACCGCCTGAACCGCCGCAGCCGGTCATGGCTGCCGCAAGCAGGACTGCTGTCAGGGAAAGCGCGATCATTTTTTTCATATTTCATAACCTCCGTATGTTTTTCGTTAGTCAGATATCATATTATCACGTTACTACTCTAAAGGGAAGCCTTTTTTATGAAATATGCGTTTTTATTTACCTTCCGCCGCTGCCTTAATCCTCCCAGAACAGCTCATCCAGGGTTTTATCCAGCGCCTTGCAGATGGCCAGGCACAATTTTATGGTGGGATTATAGTCCCCCTTCTCAATGGCGTTGATGGTCTGCCGGGAAACGCCGGTCAGGTCCGCCAGCTGCTGCTGGGAATAATCCTTGGCGGCCCGGGCGGATTTCAGTCTCAGATTCTTCATCACGCCTCCTCCTGCGTCATTCGCTGGTGGATCAGCATCATGATGATGATCGCAGCAAAGGTGATCACGCAGAGAATACTGAGACAGCTCAGTGTCAGCCTGCCGTCCCGGATCATGGTGCCGGATGTGATCTGGCTGATGGCATTCACAAGCTGGGACAGGCAGACAATGATAAAGACGATCAGCTGATACCTGAAAGTCGTATTCAGAGCAATAAAGGCATCATAGCGGATGGCCTGGCCGGCAAAGACCAGGACAGCGACGAAGATTGCCGCAAGCTCTCCCAGCGGGTCCTCATAAAAGGTCATGCCGAAAAGCTTCAGGACCGCGTCAAGGACGATCACGATCATAAAGGCAAAAAACCCGGACCTGCAGGCCTTATATCTTCCCAGAAGCTGCCTTTCATCAAACTGCTCATTCCCCTTCATTTGTCTGATAACCCAGAAGAGAAGGACAAATACAACAATAAATATAATGAGGGATCCTATGCTACTCATAATACTGCCTCCTAAATGCAATGATCAGGTTCACCTTCATTATATCTGCATGTGACAAAATGTCAAGTATTTTTTACTTTTTGTCATATGTTTTCCCGGCCGCCCGGTCAGCCAAAGAGCAGAAGCTTCTGTTCTTGGATCTGCAGGAAATCGGGCAGCCCCTTTTCCTCCAGCAGCGGCCACAGGCCTCGCTGGACAAACCAGGCGATCACCTCATAGGGTCTGTCCCCTCTGCCCGAAGGGCAGATGTAGTAGTTCTGTTCAAAGGGCAGCTGATCCTTATAACGAAGACGGAAAGGAAGGCAGTTTTCCTTCTCTTCCCCCCAGACCGGGATAAAATCGTGGGCCCGATAGCCGATGGCTGTCAGTTTCTCCGGCAGGATCTGTTTTGTGTAAATGGTCAGGTCCCAGTCCAGGGCCCGCAGATGATGATCGTCTGTCCGCGCTGCCCGGCTGAAATTTTTGCAGCCTGTCAGGGCGGCGGCCCGGACACCGGCCGGGTGGGCGAAAACATCTTCCCGGCTGCCCTGATCGATCAGCTGTCCCTGATCCAGGATCAGGATCTCCTCACTGAAACGGTAGATCTCATCCCTGCTGTGGGAGACCATGATCACCGTGCCCGGAAAATCCTCCAGCTGCAGGATCAGTTCCCGGTTCATTCTGTCCCGAAGATGCCCATCCAAAGCGGAAAAGGGTTCGTCCAGAAGGATAAACGCCGGCGCCGCTGCCAGGATCCTGGCCAGGGCAGCCCGCTGCTGCTGTCCGCCTGACAGCTGGGAGGGATAATGGTTTTCCAGGCCCTCCAGCCCGAAACGGCGGATCAGGGAGGAGACAATCCTGTCCCGGTCTCCCTGCCCTTCAGGAATGCCGATGCCGATATTCTGCCTTGTTGTCATGGAGGGAAAGAGGGCATAATTCTGGAACAGATAACCGGCTCTTCGTTTCTGAGCTTTCAGATCGATCCGGCCGGCCCGGTCAAAAAGAATCCGGCCGTCAACGACGATCCGGCCCCGATCGGGGCTGAGAATGCCGGCCATCATCTTCAGAGTCATGCTTTTCCCTGCACCGGAAGCACCCAGAATGCCGATCCTTTTCGCCTTGCTGATGAAATCCACA